>JADGAL010000028.1 GCA_015232025.1 Alphaproteobacteria bacterium | reverse complement strand
CCCGTGGCGACCAGGCCGCCGCGTGGCTGGGCATCGCCCTCGCCCTCGATCCCGGCGACGCCGATCTGCGGCTGCGCCTGGCCCATCTGCGGCAGTTTTCGTGCGACTGGACGGGCGTCGAGCGGCTGCGCGCGGACGTCGTCGAGCCCCTGCTCGCCCGCCCGACGCTGGAGCCCAATGCCGGATTCCCCCTGCTGGTCCTGCCGGCGCCGATCTCGCCCGCCGAGCAACTGGTCCTGGCGCGCCGGGCGACCGCCGGGGTGGCCGTCCAGCCGCGCGCCCACCCGCCGGGCGAACCCCACCGGCCGTTGCGGATCGGCTATCTGTCGGCCGACTTCCAGACCCACGCCACCGCCCATCTGATGCTGGGCCTGTTCAGCCGACACGACCGCGCGCGGGTCACGGTCCACGCCTATTCGCTGGGCGCCGACGATGGGAGCCCCTATCGCCGCCGAATCGCCGCCGACTGCGACGCCTTCGTCGATTTGGCGCCGCTGTCCGACGCCCTGGCGGCCGAGACGATCGCGGCGGACCGAATCGACATCCTGGTCGATCTCAAGGGGACCACCCTGGGCGCCCGGCTGGGCATCGCGGCGCGCCGTCCGGCCCCCGTCCAGGTCGCCTGGCTGGGCTATCCCGGCAGCGTCGGGGTCGAGTTCCTGGATTACGCGCTGACCGATCCGGTGGTCACCCCGCCCGAGCGCCAAGCCGACTGGGCCGAGCGCCTCGTGCTGCTGCCCGGCAGCTATCAGGTCAACGACCGCGACCAGCCGATCGCCTTGGACGCGCCCGATCGCGCCTCGGCCGGATTGCCGGAGCAGGGCTTCGTGTTCTGCTGCTTCAACCAGCTTTACAAGGTCGAGCCGCTGGTCTTCGGCGTCTGGATGGACATCCTGCGCGCCGTGCCCGGTTCGCTGCTATGGCTGCTGGCCGGACCGCCCGAGGCCGAGGCCAATCTGCGGCGCGAGGCGGCGGCGCGCGGCGTCGAGCCGGCCCGCCTGATCTTCGCGCCGATGCTGCCCAAGGACCGCCACCTGGCGCGGCTGCGCCACGCCGGTTTGTTCCTCGACACGTTTTTCTGCAACGCCCACACCACGGCGAGCGACGCCCTGTGGGCCGGCGTGCCGGTGCTGACGGTTCCCGGCGTCCATTTTCCGGCGCGCGTCGCCGCCAGTCTGGTCCATGCGGTGGGCCTGCCCGAACTGGCCGTGCCCGATCACGCCACCTACCGCGACACCGCCATCGCGCTGGCCACCGACCCCGCCCGCCTGGACGATTTGCGCGCCCGCTTGGCGGTCAACCGCCTGACCACGCCGCTGTTCGACACCGACGCCTTCGCGCGCAAACTCGAAACCGCCTTCGAAACGATCTGGGACCGCCATTGCCGGGGACTGGCGCCGGAGATGATCGATCTGACATAAGAAAAAAGGTCAACCACCAAGACACCAAGGGCACCAAGGTTCACCAGGTGATCTTTCTTGGTGCCTTCTTGGTGTCTTGGTGGTTAATCTTTCCTCTTCCTGGCTATTCCAGGAATTCGCCGTTGTACACCCCCCAGAATTCCTCGCGTCGCATCCAGCCTTGCAGGCCGCTGAGTTCGACGCGGCACAGGGCCTTGCCGCGCGGGCATTGCAGCAGGCGGCCGACCACGCCGGCCTCGACCTGGGCGGCCGGTGGCGAGTCGATGGCGTCGGCGCGGAACAGGGTGCGCAGCCCGCCGGTCACCACCATCATGCGGCGGCCGGACAGCATGCTTTGATGGACCCAGCCATCGGTCCCCTGCCAATCGCGGATCTTACGCCAGGTGTCATATTCGGCGACCACCTCGACCGGCAGGTCCTTGCGCAGATAGATCCAGTCGACCGGATAGCGGACCCCCGGCCCGGTCCGCAGATTGACCTCGTCGGACCGTAAGGAAACGAAGCGCGGCAAGGGCAAGCCGCTGGTTTCGGCGGCTTGGGCCATCGGCGCGGCGAAGGCGAGCGTGATCGCCAGCAGGCTTGCGCACCTGCTGGTCGCCGGTCTCGTCCAAAAGCTGATCGTTGTCCAGCCCATCGGTGGCGCATTATAGGCGGCTGGTTGGCGAGCCGGCAAGTCGGTAGGCCAAGGCGCGGACCGAATGGTTCTGGACATCGGCGGCCCGTCTTGGTATCGCAGAAACGATGCCCCCGGTGCGGGCGAGGAGGTCGTGAATGCCGCAAAAGAAGCCCCTGGTATTCGTCACGCGCAAGCTCCCCGACGCCATCGAAACGCGGATGATGGAGCTGTTCGACACCCGGCTGAACGTCGACGACGCGCCGATGACCAAGGCCGAGCTGATCGAGGCGGTGAAGATCGCCGACGTGCTGGTCCCCACCGTCACCGACCGCATCGACGCCCAGGTGCTAAGCCAATCCGGCCCCAATCTGCGCCTGATCGCCAATTTCGGGGCGGGCGTCGATCACATCGACCTGGCCAGCGCCCGCCAGCGCGGGCTGACCGTCACCAACACGCCCGACGTGCTGACCGAAGACACCGCCGACATGACGATGGCGCTGATCCTCGCGGTGCCGCGCCGGCTGGTCGAGGGCGAGCGCCTGATCCGCACCGGCGACTGGGCCGGCTGGTCGCCGACCTGGATGCTGGGTCGCCGCATCTGGGGCAAGCGCCTGGGCATCGTCGGCATGGGCCGCATCGGCCAGGCGGTGGCGCGGCGCGCCCGCGGCTTCGGCCTGTCGATCCACTACCACAATCGCAAGCGCGTCCACCCCGACATCGAAGCCGAGCTTGAAGCGACCTATTGGGAAAGCCTGGACCAGATGATGGCCCGCATGGACGTCATCTCGATCCACTGCCCGCACACCCCGGCGACCTTCCATCTGTTGTCGGCGCGGCGCCTCAAGCTGTTGCAGCCGCACGCCTATGTGGTCAACACGGCGCGCGGCGAGGTGATCGACGAGAACGCCCTGACCCGCATGCTGATCCGCAAGGAGCTGGCCGGCGCGGCGCTTGACGTGTTCGAGCACGAACCGGCCATCAACCCCAAGCTGCTGCAACTCGACAGCGTCGTGCTGCTGCCGCACATGGGCTCGGCGACCATCGAGGGACGCCTCGACATGGGCGAGAAGGTGCTGATCAACATCAAGACCTTCGTCGATGGCCACAACCCCCCCGACCGGGTGGTGGCGGCGCTGCTGTGATTCGGGAATGCCGCGCGGCAACAACCTCGATGCGCTGCGGCTGATCTTCGCCTGGTTGGTGGTCCTGGCCCACGCCAACGAGCTGCCCGGCTACGGCGCGGCCTCGCCGCTGTTTCACGCGTCGGGGCTGGCGGTCGACGGCTTTTTCGTCCTGAGCGGCTTTCTGGTCTTCCAAAGCTGGATCGACCGCCCCGACCCGCGGGCCTACGCCCTGCGGCGCTTCTTCCGCATCTGGCCGGCCTATGCCGTCGTGGTGCTGGCCCAATGCGTCCTGCTGATGGCGCTGCAGCCCGCGCTTCCCGCCGCCGAGGCGGGGCGCTATCTGGCGGCCAACGCGGTGTTTCTGAACTTCCTGGCCCCCAGCATCGGCCCCCTGTTGGACGGCCTGCCGCTGCGCGCCATCAACGGCGCGCTGTGGACCTTGAAGATCGAGGCCGGCTTCTACCTGATCCTGCCGATGCTCGCCTGGGCCATCCTGCGCCGCCCCAAGCTGACGCTGGCCGTGCTGGTGCTCGCCTCGCTGGTCTGGGTGGCGCTGTGGAACCGGGCCGGCGGCCCCGCCGTGCTGATGCACCAACTTCCGGGCAAGATGCACCTGTTCGCCCTGGGAATCGGGTTGGCCTTGTGGCGGGACCAGGTGCGAACCCCCGTCCTGGCGCTGGGCGCCATCGTCGCCGCGGCGCTTCCTTGGCTGATGACGCTGGACCCCACCCTGGCCCAGGCGCAGCGGGCCTTGCTGCTGATGTTCGCGCTGCCGCTGATCGGCTTCCGCCTGCCGGCCGTGCGCCTGCCGTTGGACATCTCGTACGGCGTCTATCTGGTGCATTTCCCGCTGATCCAGATGGCCGTGCTGCACGGCTGGACGGCGCGTATGACGCTGGCCGAAACCACAGCCGCCGTGGCCGCCGCGACGCTGGGGCTGGCGCTGATCCTCAATCTGGCGGTCGAGCGGCCGATGATCCGCCTTGGCCGCCACCTCGCCCGGCGGACCCCCCTGGTGGAAGCCGCGCCGGCGGGATGATACCGGCGAGCAAAAAGGTTCACCACCAAGGACACCAAGGGACCGGGACTGTACTGGCAATTCGCCACCCGCTTGGTGTCCTTGGTGTCCTTGGTGTTTCTCCCCCTGCTTTCCCCCAAGCGAGTTGCTCGATTCAGCCGTTTGCGGCCTTTTCCTCGTCCTCGTCGTCCGGGCCGTCATCGACCATGATGCCGTCGAGGAAGTCGAGTCCCTCCTCCTCCTCCTCGTCGCCATCGTCGGCGAGCAGGGCGTCCAGCGCCGAGCTGTCGATCTCGGGCTCCTCGTCGGGCGAGACGCCCAGGGCGGCGAGGATGTCCTCTTCCGGCTCGGCCGGCTCGGCCATGTCGAAGCCGTCGATCCGCTCGGTGACCGGCTCGGCGGTGTCGATCGGCCCGCCGGCGATCGGCGCGTCGCGGCGCGGGGTCTGGCTGAGGCGGTGCAGCACGTCGTCGAGCTGTTCGAGATTGCCGTAATGGATGGTCAGCTCGCCGCCCTTGCCGTGGAATTTGATCGACACCTCGAGGCCGAGCAGATTCGACAGGTCGCGTTCCAGCGCCGCCGTGTCGGGGTCTTTGGCCTCGACGCCGCGCGGGCGGGCCGCCCCCTTCGGCTTGGCCCCTTCCTCGCGGGCCAGACGCTCGGTCTGGCGCACCGACAGGCCCTTGGTCGCCACCTGGGCGGCCAGCCCCACCGCGTCGGCCGCGCCGAGCAGGGCGCGGGCGTGACCCATCGACAGCGCGCCGCGGTCCAGCATGTCCTTGACCGGATCGGGCAGGGCGAGCAGGCGCATCATGTTGGCGACATGGCTGCGGCTTTTGCCCACCGCGCGACCCAAATCCTCCTGGGTGTGGGCGAATTCGTCCATCAGGCGGCGATAGCCCTCGGCCTCCTCCAGCGGGGTGAGGTCCTCGCGCTGGAGGTTTTCGACCAGCGACACCTCGAGGGTCTCGCGGTCATCGAATTCGCGCACCACCACGGGAACCTCGTGCAGGCGCGCCATCTGGGCGGCCCGCCAGCGACGCTCGCCGGCGATGATTTCGTAGGTGTCGGGCTCGGGCAGCGGTCGCACCAGAAGCGGCTGCAACACGCCCTTCTCGCGCACCGACTCGACCAGCTCGGCGATCGCCGACTCGTCGAACAGGCGCCGCGGCTGAAAGCGGCCGGGCCGCAACTGCTCGACCGGCAGACTGCGCGGGCTGCGCGGCGTCGCCTCGACGGCGGCGACCGCATCCTCTTCGGGCGCGTCGCCCAGCAGGGCCGACAGGCCGCGACCAAGACTGGCGCGACTCATGACGCCGCCCTCAATTCACGCTCGCGCTTCAACACTTCGCTGGCCAGATGGAGATAGGCCTCGGACCCGGCGCAGCGCATATCGTAGAGCAGCACCGGCTTGCCATGCGAGGGCGCCTCGGAGACCCGCACATTGCGCGGGATCACCGTCTGATAGACCTTGTCGCCGAAATAGCCGCGCACGTCGGCCGCCACCATGTCGGACAGGTTGTTGCGCTTGTCGAACATGGTCAGCACGATGCCGTGCAGTTCGAGCGTGGGGTTGAACGCCTTCTTCACCCGCTCGATGGTCTTGACCAGGTGGCTGATGCCCTCGAGGGCGAAGAACTCGCATTGCAGCGGCACCAGCACCGCCTGGGCGCCCACCAGGGCGTTGAGGGTCAGCAGGTTGAGCGAGGGCGGGCAGTCGATCAGGATGTAATCGAACTCGTCGAGCCCCTGGCGCAGGGCGTCGCGCAGCCGCGACTCGCGATTGGGCTCGGAGACCAGTTCGATCTCGGCACCCGCCAGATCGACGCTGGAGGGCACCAGGAACAGGCCGGGAATGTCGGTGGCGCGCACCGCCTCGCCCAGCGTGGCCTCGCCCATCAGCACCTGATAGGCGGTGATCTTGCGGTCGGTCGGCGGGATGCCCAGCCCGGTGCTGGCGTTGCCTTGCGGGTCGAGATCGATGATCAAGGCGCGCTTGCGGGTGGCCGCCAGGGCGGTGGCCAGATTGATGGCGGTGGTGGTCTTGCCCACCCCGCCCTTCTGATTGGCGATGGCGATGATGCGCGCCGAGGTCGGCAGGCCACTAGGCTGGGACACGTTTAACCTCGTTCAGCAGCAGGATAATTCCAGAAGGGTCAGACCGGCTGGCGACCCCCTCGAAGGTGATACTCCATGCTTTTCGCGCCTCGGTCAATTCGTCTTCGAACCCCTGGCCTTTGAGGAACAGGCACCGTGTCCCTGGGGCCACAAATCGCTCGGCCCAATCGAGCAAACGGGCCAGGGGAGCCAGCGCGCGGGCCGTCACCGCCGCCGCCGGGACGCCCGGCGCCGACTCGATTCGGACATTATGGACGGTCACCGACACCCCCATGACGCGCGCCGCCTCGCGCAGGAAGGCGCATTTTCGCGAATCGCTCTCGATCAGATGGACATCGGGCGCGCCGAGCGCGGCCAGAACGAGCCCCGGAAAGCCCGCCCCCGAGCCAAGATCCACGATCGGCCCGCCGCCCGGCAGCAGCGGGAACAGCTGCGCCGAGTCGAGCATGTGGCGCCGCCACAGCTCGGGCAGAGTGGCCGGCCCGACCAGATTGATCCGCGCCTGCCACTTGACGAGCAGCGCCGCATAGGCCTCCAACCGCCCGAGTGTTTCACGTGAAACACCGGTCGCCGCCTGGAACGCCTGGGGGGTCATGACGCCGCCTCCCCGCTCCGCTTCACATGGGCCAGCAACGCGGTCACCGCCGCCGGGGTCACGCCGGGCAAGCGGGCCGCCGCCCCCAGGGTGGCCGGACGCGCCCGCGCCAGCGTGGCGCGCACCTCGTTGGACAAGCTGCCGACCGCGCCGTAGTCCAGGTCCGGCGCGAGGGTGAGCGACTCGTCGCGCCGAAAGGCCCGGATGTCGGCGGCCTGGCGGTCGAGATAGCCGGCATAGCGCCCCTCGATCTCGACCTGCTCGACCACCGCCGGAGACAGCGCCGCCAATTCGGGCCACACCGCCGCCAACCGTGCCAGGGTCATGTCGGGATAGCCCAGAAGGTCGAAGGCGCTGCGCGCCACCCCGTCCTGATTGACCGCCAAGCCCTGCCGCGCCAGCGCCGTCGGGCTGGCGCTCAAGCGACGCACCAGCGCCTGGCCGGCCTCAAGCGCCGCTCGTCGGGCGGCGAAGTGGGACGCCCGCTCGGAGCCGACGCAGCCGACGCCAAGGCCGCGCGGCGTCAGCCGTTGATCGGCATTGTCGGCGCGGAGCGTCAGGCGATACTCGGCGCGCGAGGTGAACAGCCGGTAGGGCTCGGCGGTGCCGCGCGTCACCAGGTCATCGACCATCACCCCGATATAGGCCTCGCCGCGGTCGAGCACGAACCCCTCTCCGCCCCCGGCGCGCCGCGCCGCGTTGATGCCGGCCAGCAGGCCCTGCCCCGCCGCCTCCTCATAGCCGGTCGTGCCGTTGATCTGCCCGGCCAGGAACAGCCCGGTGACCCGCCGGGTCTCCAAGGTCGGCGCCAACTCGCGGGGATCGACGAAGTCGTATTCGACGGCGTAGCCGGGGCGCAGCATGATGGTGCGCTCCAGCCCCGGTATGGTGGCGATCAAATCACGCTGCACCGATTCGGGCAGCGAGGTCGAGATGCCGTTGGGATAGACCGTGACATCGTCCAGCCCCTCCGGCTCAAGGAAAATCTGGTGGCGGGCGCGGTCGGCGAAGCGCACCACCTTGTCCTCGATGCTCGGGCAATAGCGCGGCCCGACGCTCTCGATCTGGCCGGAATACATCGGCGCGCGGTGCAGATTGGCGCGGATCAGCGCATGGGTCGCCTCGGTGGTTCCGGTGATGCCGCAGGTGACCTGTGGCGTGGTGATGCGCGTGGTCAGGAACGAGAACGGCACCGGGGGATCATCGCCCCGCTGCACCTCGAGCGCCGCCCAGTCGATGGTGCGGCCGTCGAGCCGGGCCGGCGTCCCGGTCTTCAGCCGGCCGAGCGCAAAGCCCAATCGGCCCAGCGCCACCGACAATCCGTGGCTGGCCGGATCGCCCATGCGCCCCGCCGAGCGCCGGTCCTCGCCGACATGGATCAACCCGCGCAGAAATGTCCCGGTGGTGACCACCACCGCTCCCGCCGTGATCGCGTCGCCGGTCGCGGTGACGACTCCGGCGATCCGTCCATCGCGCGTGATCAGATCCTCGATCGCCGCCGCCCGCAGGTCCAAGCCGGGCTGCTCGTCCAGCAAGGCGCGCATGGCTTGACGGTAGAGCTTGCGGTCGGCCTGGGCGCGCGGCCCCTGCACGGCCGGTCCCTTGCTACGATTGAGCATGCGGAACTGGATGCCGGCGCGATCGATGGCGCGGCCCATCAAGCCGTCCAGGGCGTCGACCTCGCGCACCAACTGCCCCTTGGCCAAGCCGCCGATCGCCGGATTGCACGACATCTCGCCGATGGTCTCCAGCCGATGGGTGGCGAGCAGCGTGCGGGCGCCCATCCGCGCCGCCGCCGCCGCCGCCTCGCAGCCGGCATGCCCGCCACCGATGACGATGACGTCGTAGTCGTGTTTCACGTGAAACATCCCCGCACTCATTTCCCGATGCAGAACTCGCGAAAGATCACGTCGAGCAAATCCTCGACATCGACGCGGCCGCTCACCCGTCCCAGGGCGCGCGCCGCCAGACGGACGTCCTCGGCCAGCAGATCGGCCAATGGGGCCGCCTCGGCGCGGGCCAGGGCGGCGACGCAGTCCTGAAAGGCGGCCCGGTGGCGCGCTCGGGTCAACACCGGCTCGCCGGCCAGTCGCTCGGTCGCCGCCTCCGCCAAGGCCGCCTCCAGCCCGTCGAGGCCGACGCCGGTCGCCGCCGACACCGCATGCACCGGCCGACCGTCAAGCCGCACGGCGCTGGACACCGCGTTGGTGTCCACCTTGTTCAGGATGACCAGCGTCGCGTCGTCGAGCAAGCGGCGGGTCGCCTCGTCCCACTCGGGCAGCGCCCCGGAATCGAACACGGCGAGCTTCAGATCGGCGGTCTCGGCGCGCGCCAGGGCGCGGCGAATGCCCTCGCCCTCCACCTCGTCGGCGGTGTCGCGCAGCCCGGCGGTGTCGGCCAACACGACCGGCCAACCCGCCAGTTCCATATGCACCTCGACCACGTCGCGGGTGGTCCCGGCCCGCGCCGAGACGATCGCCGCGTCGCGCCGGGCCAAGCGCTTGAGCAGGCTCGACTTGCCGACATTGGGCGCGCCCCGCGGGCCATCGGCCAGATGGCCGGCGATGGTCCGCCGCAGGCGGGCCAAGTCCGCGCGCGCCGAGTCCAGCAGATCGGCCGGCACGTCCGCCTCGTCGGAAAAGTCGATCGCCGCCTCCAGCCGGGCCTGGGCCAGGATCAGCGAGTCCCGCCATCCCTCGGTCAGGCGGACCAGCGCGCCGTCCATCTGACGCAAGGCTTGGCGGCGCTGCGCGGCGGTCTCGGCGGCGACCAGATCGGCGATGCCCTCGGCGGCGGTGAGGTCCAGACGCTGGTTGTGGAAGGCGCGGCGGCTGAATTCGCCCGGCTCGGCCGGACGCTGACCAAGCGCGCGCAACGCCTCGGCCAAGGCGCCGAGCACCGCGCGTCCGCCATGCAGATGATATTCGACGACGTCCTCGCCGGTAAAGCTGGCCGGGGCCGCGAACCACAGCACCAGCGCCTGGTCGATGGGCTCGCCATCCGGGGCGGTCAGGCGGGTCAAGGTGGCGCGCCGCGGTTCGGGCGGAGCGCGGCCGCTCAGACGGCGAAGCGCCGAGGCCGCCTGGGGGCCGGACGATCGCACCACGGCGATGCCGGCCCGCCCGGCGCCGCTGGCCAGGGCGAAGATGGTGTCCAAATCAGGGACCATGCTCCGGGGTCAGCATCAGCCGCGCCACCCGCCCGCCCTCGACCAGATGGGTGGACAGGATCTCGTCCAAATCCTCGGCGGTCTTGTAGCCGTACCACACGCCCTCGGGATAGATCACCAGCACGGGACCCAGCTCGCAGCGGTCCAGGCAGCCCGCCGAATTGATCCGCACCCCGCCCAGGCCAAGTTCCTTGGCGCGGGCCTTCAGGTAGTCGCGCAGCCGCTCCGACCCCTTGGCGGCGCAACTGCCGCGCGGGTGGCCATCGGGCCGGCGGTTGGTGCAGGTGAAGACATGGATGCGGTAGTAGGGGGGCGGATCGGCGGTCACGGTTTCATTTCTCCTTGCGCCCGCCGGGGCCTCCGGCGAACTGCGACCAGAACATCTTCTGCAACTGCTCGAAGCCCTGCACCTGGGCCGGCAGCCACGTGCGCATCAGGGTGTCGGGGTCCATGGCCGCCATGTTGGTGGTCATGCGCTCCTGCAACTGCTTCATCACCGCATCCTGCATCGGCCGCACATCGGGCAGGCCGAGAAAGCTGCGGGCCTCCTCCGGGGTGCAATCCACGTCGACCTTGATCTTCATCCGCGGTCTCCTCGGTTCGCGGGCTTGGCTTGCAAGCCCTGGCAGGCAGCCCAAAGTAAGCTTTAGACCCACTCGACGCAATGCCCGCGGATGCCCATGAACAGCAACCAATTGGCTGGCGAGACCAGCCCCTATCTTTTGCAGCACAGCCACAACCCGGTCGCCTGGCGCCCGTGGGGACCGGGCGCGCTCGACGAGGCCCGTCGCGACAACAAGCCGATCCTGCTGTCGGTCGGCTACGCCGCCTGCCATTGGTGCCATGTGATGGCCCATGAAAGCTTCGAGGACGCCGAGACGGCGCGCCTGATGAATGAGAACTTCGTCAATGTGAAGGTCGACCGCGAGGAACGCCCCGATCTCGACGCGATCTATCAGAACGCGCTGGCCCTGCTCGGCCAACAGGGGGGCTGGCCGCTGACCATGTTCCTGACCCCCAAGGGCGAGCCGTTTTGGGGCGGCACCTATTTCCCCCCCGAGGCGCGTTGGGGCCGCCCGGCCTTCCGCGAGGTCCTCGACGGCGTCGCCCGCGCTTGGCGCCGCCAGCCCGAGAAGGTGCGCCAGAACGTCGACGCCCTGGGCGAGGCGCTGGCCCGCGGGGCGCGCACCGAACCCGGCCACGCCATCGACCTCGCCGCGCTGGACAAATTCGCCGCGGCGCTGCTGGGCGCGGTGGACCCGGTGCATGGCGGGCTGGGCGGCGCGCCCAAGTTCCCGCAGCCGACCGCCTTCGAGTTCCTGTGGCGCACCCATAGGCGCGGCGGCGACCGGCGCTTCCGCGAGGCGGTCGAACTGACTCTCGACCACATGGCGCTCGGCGGCATCTGGGATCACCTAGGCGGCGGCTTCCATCGCTACGCCACCGACGAGCACTGGCTGGTGCCGCATTTCGAAAAGATGCTCTACGACAACGCGCTGCTGATCGACCTTTACACCCTGGTCTGGCAGGAGACCCGTTCGGGGCTGTTCGCCGAGCGGGTGGTCGAGACGATCGGCTGGGCCTTGCGCGAGATGCGAACCGAGGGCGACGCCTTCGCCGCCTCGCTCGATGCCGACAGCGAGGGCGGCGAGGGCCTTTTCCACACCTGGACCTTCGAGGAGATCCAGCGCCTGCTGCCCGAGGCTTGGCGCGACGACTTCAACCTGTCCTATGGCGTGGTGCCGGGCGGCAATTGGGAGGGCCGCGTCATCCTGGACCGCAACCGGCCGCAGCATTTGGCCGGGCCAAGCCTCGAGCGACGCCTCGCCGAGGCCCGCCAAATCCTGTTCGCGGCGCGCGAAACCCGCCCCCGGCCGGGCCGCGACGACAAGGTGCTGGCCGACTGGAACGGCCTGATGATCGCCGCCCTGGCCAATGCCGGCTTGGCGTTCGGCCGCGACGACTGGGTGGCGGCCGGCCGGGGCGCCTATGACGCGGTGCTGGCCCGCATGGCGCTGCCGGGCGATCGGCTGGGCCATTCCTGGCGGCGCGACCGGCTGTTGCCCCACGCGGTGCTCGACGACTACGCCAATCTGAGCCGCGCCGCCCTGGCCCTGTTCGAGGCGACCGGCGATTTCGCGCTGATCGACCAGGCCGAGCGCTGGGTCGCGGTGGCCAACGCCCATTACTGGGACGAAGGCGACGGCGGCTATTTCCTCACCGCCGACGACACCCTCGACGTCATCACCCGGCCCAAGGCCGCCACCGATCCCGCCACGCCCTCGGGCAACGGCACCATGCTGCAGGTGCTGACCCGGCTGTGGGCGATCACCGGCAAGGCCGCCTATCGCGACCGCGCCGATTCGGTGGTCGGCGCCTTCGCCGGCGAGGCGCGGCATTCGTTCGGCAATATGGGCGCCTTGCTGAACGGCGTCGAACTGCTGGCCCGCGCGCAGACCGTCGTCATCATCGGCCAGCCCGAGGCGCCCGCCACCCAGGCGATGGTGAGGACCGTCGCCGAAGCCTGCCTGCCCAACCGCGTTCTGATCCGGCTGCCGCCCGGCGCGAGGCTGCCCGACACGCATCCGGCCCATGGCAAGGCGCAGCGCGGCGACGCGGCCACCGCCCATGTCTGCGCCGAGGGCACCTGCCAGGCGCCCGTCACCAGTCCCGAGGCATTGCGCAAGGCGCTCGCCCGCTGATACTCTCAAGTCATGAGCCAATTATCGTTGCCTTCGCCCCTCGGCCCGCTGACCCTCACCGAAGAGGACGGCGCCATCGTCTCGCTTGATTGGGGCGAGGCGCCCGACAGCGTCGAAACGCCGCTGCTGCTGCTCGCCAAGGCGCAGCTTGACGCCTATTTCGCGGGCGGGCTGACGGTGTTCACCCTGCCGCTGCGCATGGCGGGCACCGCCTTCCAGCGGCGCGTCTGGCAGGCCATGTGCACCATTCCCTATGGCGGCACCCGCTCCTATGCCGAGATGGCGCGCCATCTCGACTCGGGTCCGCGCGCCGTCGGTGGAGCCTGCGGCCGCAATCCCGTGCCGATCATCGTGCCCTGCCATCGCATCGTCGCGGCGGGCGGGCGGCTGGGCGGCTATTCCGGGTGGGACGGCGTCGAGGCGAAACGCTGGCTACTCGATCTCGAATCAGGAGTCGATCCATGACCAAGGCGATCCGCATCCATCAATTCGGCGGCCCGGAAACCCTGGTCTGGGAGGACGTGACCGTCAACCCGCCCGGCCCCGGCGAGGTGCTGCTGACCAACACCGCCGTCGGCCTCAACTTCATCGACGTCTATCACCGCACGGGACTGTATCCGATTCCCCTGCCCACCGTGCTGGGCCTGGAAGGCGCCGGCGTGGTCGAGGCGGTCGGCTCGGGCGTCACCGCCTTCGCGCCCGGCGACCGGGTGGCCTATTGCACCGCGCCGATGGGCGCCTATGCCGAGCGCCGCCTGATGCCGGCCGACCGGCTGGTGCGCCTGCCGGAAGGCATCACCGAACGAACCGCCGCGGCGATGATGCTTCAGGGCCTGACCGCCCATTACCTGCTGCGGCGCATCCATCGGGTTCAGCCGGGCGAGACCATCCTGATCCACGCGGCGGCCGGCGGCGTCGGCCAGATCGTCTGCCAATGGGCCAATCACCTGGGCGCCACGGTGATCGGCACGGTCGGTTCCGACGAAAAGGCCGCGCTGGCCCGCGCCAATGGCTGCCACCATCCGATCGTCTATACCCGCGAGAACTTCGTCGAGCGGGTGCGCGAGATCACCGGCGGCCAGGGCGTGCCCGTGGTCTACGACTCGGTGGGCAAGGACACCTTCATGAACTCGCTGGACTGCCTGCGGCCGCTGGGCATGATGGTCGCCTTCGGCCAGTCCTCGGGCAAGGTGCCGCCCTTCGATGTCGGCGTGCTGGCGGCCAAGGGCTCGCTGTTCCTCACCCGCCCGACGCTCGCCACCTACACCGCCAAGCGCGAGGACCTGGTGGCCGCCGCCGAGGAGTTGTTCGCCGCCGTGCTGGGCGGCCATGTCCGCATCAACGTCAACCAGACCTATCCCCTGTCCGAGGCGGCCCGCGCCCACCAGGACCTCGAAGCCCGCCGCACCACCGGCTCGACGGTGCTGCTGCCGTGAGGGGAAAACAGTAAACCGTCGTTAGCTGTTCACCGAGAAAACAGTAAACCACCAAGGCACAAAGACACCAAGAAGGCACCAAGGGACCGGGGCGGAATGACGGAACCGCGCCCCTCTCTTGGTGAACCTTGGTGTTCTTGGTGTCTTGGTGGATGATCCGTCGTCAGGAAAACGAACAGACCGTCGTTAGCTCAATGGCGACTTTACCGCCGATTGGTCAGTTCATTGGCTCGCCGGCATTAACCACCAAGGCACAAAGACACCAAGAAGGCACCAAGGGACCGGGCGGGATGATGGAACCGCGCCTCTGTCTTGGTGAACCTTGGTGTTCTTGGCGTCTTGGTGGTTGATCTTGTCCTCAGCTGTTCATCGCGTCGAAGAAGTCGTCGTTGTTCTTCGAGTGCTTCAGCTTGTCGAGCAGGAATTCCATGGCGTCGACCACGCCCATCGGCATCAGGACGCGGCGCAGCACCCACATTTTGGACAGCACCCCCTTGTCGACCAGCAGCTCTTCCTTGCGGGTGCCCGACTTGGTGATGTCGATGCCGGGGAAGGTGCGCTTGTCGGTCAGCTTGCGGTCCAGGATGATCTCGGAATTGCCGGTGCCCTTGAACTCTTCGAAGATCACCTCGTCCATGCGGCTGCCGGTATCGACCAGCGCTGTGGCGACGATGGTCAGCGAGCCGCCTTCCTCGATGTTGCGGGCCGCGCCGAAGAAGCGCTTGGGGCGCTGCAGGGCGTTGGCGTCGACGCCGCCGGTCAGCACCTTGCCCGACGAGGGCACCACGGTGTTGTAGGCGCGGGCCAGACGGGTGATCGAGTCCAGCAAGATGACCACGTCGCGCTTGTGCTCGACCAGGCGCTTGGCCTTTTCGATCACCATCTCGGCGACCTGGACGTGGCGCGAGGCCGGCTCGTCGAAGGTCGAGCTGATCACCTCGCCCTTCACCGAGCGGGCCATGTCGGTCACTTCCTCGGGCCGCTCGTCGATCAGCAGCACGATCAGATAGACCTCGGGGTGATTCTGCGAGATGGCGTGCGCCATGTTTTGCAGCATCACGGTCTTGCCGGTGCGCGGCGGCGCGACGATCAGGGCGCGCTGGCCCTTGCCTTGCGGCGCCACCAGATCGATCACCCGCGTGGTGAGATCCTTGATGGTGGGATCGTTCAATTCCAGCTTCAGACGCTCGTCCGGATAAAGCGGCGTCAGATTGTCGAAATTGATGCGGTGGCGGACGTTCTCGGGCGGCTCGAAATTGATCGCGTTGACCTTGAGCAGCGCGAAATAACGTTCGCCGTCCTTGGGCGAACGAATCTGCCCCTCGACCGTGTCGCCGGTGCGCAGGCCGAAGCGGCGCATCTGGCTGGGCGAGACGTAGATGTCGTCGGGACCCGGCAGATAGTTCGACTCGGGCGAACGCAGGAAGCCGAACCCGTCCTGCAGGATTTCGATCACGCCGTCCCCGTAGATCGGGGTGTCGTTCTCGGCCAACTGCTTCAGAATCGCGAACATCATGTCCTGCTTGCGCAGCGTGCTGGCGTTCTCGATTTGCAGCTCTTCCGCATAGGCGAGAAGATCGGCCGGGGATTTGCTTTTCAGCTCCTGAAGATGCATCGGTCGCGGTCCAAAAGGGGTGATTTGGAGGGGATCTTGGGCCAAGGCTGAAAAGCCCGGCTCGGCCTCCGGAGGTTGGGATACGGCTGTGACTGATTGTCGGGACGGCCGCCCGCCTGATTTCCGACAGCTTTAGCGAAACGCGAAATCCCTGTCAAACGAAGTTTGGAGGATCGGGCGGCTCAAAAGGGTTTCACGATCACCAAGACGACGATGCCGATCATCAACAGCGTCGGCACCTCGTTGATCATGCGAAAAAAACGGGTCGGCCGCTGGTTGCGGTCCAGGGCGAAATCGGCCTTCCAGCGCATCATCATCAGATGCGAGACGGTCAGCAGGACCACGAAGCTCAGCTTGGCGTGCAGCCAGCCCATCGCCCGAATGTCGCCCAGCGCCGCCACCATGGCCAGCCCGAACGCCCACGACGCGATCGCCGCCGGATGCATGATCGCCTTCAGCAGGCGCCGTTCCATGACCTTGAACAGCTCGGACGCCTCGGAGCCGGGCGTCACCTGGGTGTGGTAGACGAACAGCCTGGGCAGGTACAAAAGCCCCGCCATCCAGGCGATCACGCTGATCACGTGCAACGCCTTCAGCCACTGATAGGCCTCGCCGGAAATGTCGATCATGGCCCCCCCGCAATCGGGCAGCGGCCGCACGCCGCCGGGCAAATCCGCCCATGCGGGCCGTCGCGCACCAAGCCGGCCAGGCCCGCCACGAAGTCCGGAGCGGTGGCCACCGCCGGCACCCGCCGCCAGCTCGGCACGCCGGCTTGATGGGCCAGCTCGGCATATTCGATATCCAACTCGACCAGGGTTTCCGAATGCTCGGAGACGAAGGCGATCGGCACCACCACCAGCCCCACCTTGTCGGCGCCGGCCCGGCGGATCTCGTCATCGGTGGCCGGCCCGATCCATTCCAGCGGCCCCACCCGGCTTTGATAGCAAACCAGCCAGTCCAGGCCGGGAACGCCCAGCGCGGCGACCACGGCTTCGGCGGTGCGCTCGACCTGCCACCGATAGGGATCGCCGCCGGCGATCACCTTCTTGGGCAGGCCATGCGCCGAAAACAGCACCCGCGCGCCCGGCGGCGAGGCGGCCAGCGCCTCGGCGGTCAGCCGCGCCACCGTGCCGATGAAGCCCGGCTCGGTCGGCCAGCAACAGATCGCCTCGGTCGGCGCGGTCAGACCGGCCTTGGCCGCCGCCTTGCGCCACGCCTCGATCGACGAGCCGCTGGTGGTGCTGGAATATTGGGGATAAAGCGGCAGCAACACCACGCGATCGGGCCGCCACGCCGCGACCTCGGCGACCGTCTCCTCGGTCAGCGGATGCCAGTAGCGCATCGCGACGAACACCCGATGATCGCCGCCCAGCGCCTCTTCGAGCGCGGCGGCCTGGGCGCGGGTCAGTTCGAGCAGCGGCGAGCGGCCGCCGATGCGGTCATAGATGGCGCGCGCCACCGGCGCCCGTCTGGCCGAGATGAAGCGGGCCAGCGCCCAGCGGATCGGCCCCGGCGCGCCGATGATGGCGGGATCGTTGAACAGGTTGAACAGGAACGGCCGCACCGCGTCCGGCCCGTCGGGCCCGCCCAGATTGAACAGGACGACGGCGGTCCTGGCCATCTCAGCGCCTCGTCCGAATCCGGTCCATCAGCCGCGCGACATTGTCGGGCGGCGTCGCGGGCACGATGCCATGCCCCAGATTGAACACGAACGGCCCCTTGCCCAGCGCCGCCAGGATGCGATCGACGCCATGGTCCAGCGCCTCGCCCCCGGCCACCAGCAGGATGGGGTCCAGGTTGCCCTGCACGGCGCAACGCGGCTGCAACCGCTCGGCCGCCCAGTCGAGCGGCACGGCGGTGTCCAGGCCGACCGCGTCGACGCCGGTTTCGGCCACATAGCGTTCGTACAGCAGGCCGGCGCCGCGCGGGAAGCCGATCACCGGCACCCCCGGCCGCTCGGCGTGCAGACGCTCGACCAAGGCGCGGGTCGGCGCGATCACCCAGCGCCCGAACGGCTCCTCGGGCAGCGCCCCGGCCCACGAGTCGAACAACTGCACCGCCTCGGCGCCCGCGTCGATTTGGGCGATCAGATAGTCGCCGGTGGCCCGCACCAGCAGATCGATCAGCCGGGCGAAGACCTCGGGCCGGCCATAGGCCATCGTCTTGGTGGCGATGAATTCCTTGCTGCCGGCCCCTTCGACCATGTAGGTCGCGACCGTCCAGGGCGCCCCGGCGAAGCCGATCAGGGCGGTGGTCTGGGGGATACCGGCCGCCAGCCGCCGCACCGTTTCGAACACCGGCGCCAGATGGCCCAGAAAGCCGTCCAGCGACAAGGCGGCGATCGCCGCCTCGTCCCGCACCGCCGTCAGCACCGGCCCCTCGCCCTCGCGGAACGCCACCCGCTGGCCAAGCGCGTCGGGCACCACCAGGATGTCGGAGAACAGGATGGCCGCGTCGAAGCCATAGCGCCGCAACGGCTGGAAGGTCACCTCGGCGGCCTTCTCGGGCGTGTAGCACAGGTCCAGGAAGCCCCCGACCTGGGTGCGCACCTGGCGGTATTCGGGCAGATAGCGACCCGCTTGCCGCATCAACCAGACGGGTGGCGGCGTTGGCGTCTCGCCGGCCAAGGCGCGCAGGAAGGGCTTGTTCGCTCGGTCCATCATCATGCCCCACTTCATACAAGCTTTATAGAAACCTGAAAAGTGGTTGAGGTGATTGATGCCTGTGCAAGATGGGGATGCGATTCCATGCACAGCCCATCCCCAGGACCATCCACCCGCGCCATTCCGGTGGATGACCGGGCGCCATGCGGCCCCGTTCCAGCGCCGCCGCGGCCGGGGAAAAGCGGGGAAAACGGGGATCGTCCAACCGCCCACCCCTTTCGCGTCGCCGGCTGCGGTCTTTTCCCCCTGGGGGGATCGCCCACGATTCCCGGTGGCGAGCGTGGACGAAAAGCGGCACACTTCCTCCAGCCCCCGGTTATCCACGCGATTGGCGCTTATCCACATGAAGGAATTCCATCTCCACCTGGTCTCGGACGCCACCGGCGAGACGCTGTCCAGCGTCGCCCGCGCCTGCCTGGTGCAGTTCGAGAACACCCAGGCGGTCCAGCATCTGTGGTGGCTGGTCCGCACCGAGGGCCAGGTCGAGCGCGTGGTCAGCGGCATCGAGGCCAATCCCGGTCTGGTGCTGTTCACCATCGTCGATCTTGGCGTGCGCGCCTTGCTTGAAGAGGCCTGCCGCCAGTTGAAGATGCCCTGCATCCCGGTGCTCGATCCGGTGATGGCGGCGCTGTCCTCGTTCCTCGATTCCGAGGTTCGCGCCCTGCCCGGCCGCCAGCACGTCCTCGACGCCGAGTATTTCGAGCGCATCGACGCCATGCATTTCACCCTGGCCCACGACGACGGCCAGATGGTCGACGACGTGGACGAGGCCGACGTGGTGCTGGTCGGCGTGTCGCGCACCTCGAAGACGCCGACCTGCATGTATCTCGCCAACAAGGGCCTCAAGGCCGCCAATTATCCCCTGGTGCCGGGCGTGCCGCTGCCGGCGCCCCTGGCCGCCGCGCGCAAGCCGCTGATCGTCGGCTTGACCAAGGACCCCAAAAGCCTGAGCGAGATCCGCCGCAACCGGCTGCGCTTCCTGAACCAGAATC
>JADGAL010000289.1 GCA_015232025.1 Alphaproteobacteria bacterium | reverse complement strand
ATCGACAGCCGCGAGGCGCTGGTCGCCGCCCTGAACGCCTTTGGCGGCGCCGTGGTGCTGATCAGCCACGACCCGCATCTGATCGAACTGGCCGCCGACCGGCTGTGGCTGGTCGAGGACGGCGGCTGCCGCCCCTTCGAGGGCGATCTGGCCGATTATCGCCGCCTGCTGCTCGAACGCGGCCGCGAGGCCCGCCGCGAAGGCCGCGGCGACGCCGAGCGCGGCCCCAGCCGCAAGGACGAACGCCGCGCCGCCGCCGAGATGCGCGCCCAGTTGGCGCCCCTGCGCAAGCGGGTCCAGGCCGCCGAAAAGCGCGTCGCCGAAGCCGAGAAGCGCAAGGCGGCGCTTGAACTCCGCCTCGCCGAGCCCGCCCTTTACGACGGGCCGGCCGCCCAGGTCACCGCCCTGCGCAAGGATCTGGCCGACGCGGTGCGCGCCGTGGACGAGGCGGAAAGCGCCTGGCTGGCCGAGCACGAGGCGCTGGAGGCGGCCGAGGCGCAAGCCGGGCGCGCCTGATCCCACCCGAAAGGATACCGTCCGGCGTCGTTTGCGGGTAAAGTATCCGCGGACTGCAAGGCGGGAACAGCACGGATGCCCTTCCGCGCGATCGAGGAACGAAGTGGCTGGTTGCACGCCCTGGGAACCCGACCGATGGTCCTGGCCATCGCCGGCTTCGCCATCGCGCTGGCGCTGGCCGGCTGGACCGCCGTGGCCTGGATGGACTATCGGCGCACGCTTGACGACGCGCACGCCCGCTCGTCCGACGCGGCGCGCCTGCTTGAGGAACATGCGCGTCGGCTGATGGCCGGCACGGACTTGATCCTGCAGCGCGTCATCGCCCGCATCGAAGAGAAATCCCTGCCGGCCATGCGGACCTCCGGCCACGAGTGGGAAAGGCTGCGCAGCCTGGCGGCGACCCTGCCGGAAAGCGGCACCCTGTGGATTCTCGACGCGCGGGGCCAAGTCGATATGACCTCGCTTCAACCCGAGGCGCCGGAGGGCGATTTTTCCGAGCGCATGTTCTTCCGCGCGCATTCCGAAGGCGCCGAGCGGTTCCTGGGCAAGATCATCCGCGGCGGAATGACCAGTCGCCACGTCTTCACGATCAGCCGGCGGCTCGATGACGACGCGGGCCGGTTCACCGGCGTGGTGGCGGCGGGCATCGTGCCGGATTTCTTCGCCCATCTGCATGAGTCGCTTGGCCTGGGGCCAGGATCGTCGATCGCCCTGTTCCGCACCGACGGGCCGCTGCTGCTGCGCCAGCCCTATGACGAGGACATGGCGCCGGCCATCCTGCCCGAGGCGTTGCGGCGCTTGGCGGCCGAGGGCGGGGCGGACGCGACCCCAGTCGCCTCGGCGCCGATCGACGACATCCCCAGCATCATGAGTCTGCGCCGCGTGCGCGATCAGCCGATCGTCGCGGTGGCGGCGATCTCGCGCGACGCCGCCCTGGCGCCGTTTCGGCTGCGCGCCATGGAAAGCCTGGCCATCCTGTCCGCCTCGCTGCTGGGCCTGATCGGCCTGACCTGGCTGGCCTTGCGCGGTCAGGAGCGCGAGGCGCGCGCCCGCGCCGCCCTGGTCGCGGCCAAGGAGGAACTGGAGGAGCGGGTCGCCGAGCGCACCCACGCCCTGGCCGACGCCCTGGCCGAAGCCGAGACGGCGCGCCGGGAGGCGGTGCGCGCCAATCAGGCCAAGTCGCGTTTCCTGGCGGCCGCCAGCCACGATTTGCGCCAGCCCTGGCAGGCGCTGCGCCTGTTCCTGGACGTGCTGCTGCTGCGGCTCAAAGACCCCAAGGACCGCGAGGTCGCGGAAAAGGCGGGGCAGGCGCTGGAGGGCGGCGAAAGCCTGCTGAGCGCCCTGCTCGACGTCTCGGTCCTGGAGGCGGGCACGGTGCGCACCGAAATCCGCGCCGTGCCGGTGCTGCCGCTGCTGATCCGCCTCGCCCAGGAGTGCGAGCCGCAAGCGGCGCAAAAGGGCCTGACCCTGTCGGTGGTGCCCTGCGGCGCCGAGATCACCACCGACCCGGTGCTGCTGCTGCGCATCCTGCGCAACCTGATGACCAACGCCATCCGCCACACCGCGCAAGGCCGCATCCTGCTGGGCTGCCGCCACCGGGCCGGCGGCTTGCGCATCGAGGTGTGGGACACCGGCCCCGGCATTCCCCCCGCCGAGATGGAGCGCATCTTCGAAGACTTCTACCAGATCGAAAACGCCGAGCGGGACCGCAACAAGGGCCTGGGCCTCGGCCTGGCGATCGTGCGGCGCATGGCCCTCTTGCTCGACCACGGCATCGACGTCCGCTCGCGCCCCGGCAAAGGCTCGATGTTCGCGGTGCTCGCCGCCTTGGCGCCGAGCGAGGAGGAGGTGGTGGTGGTCGAGTACGCCGAGGCGCATGAGGCGGCGGCGAGGGCAGGGTGAACCCACGCACCCGATGACCGAGATCACGAGGTCATGGCTGGGACGTCCCATTTGGACGGCGCCAAATCAAAGGCGCCGGCGCTGTAGGCGCCCGCGGAAATAGCCCCCGCCATCGTTCGGCCAACACGCCGCCTATGCGCGCAATTCCCTTCCAATAAATCTCTGACTGCGTTATATCATGAGCACTTAGACAACCTATCTGCGTGACATGCCCTCCGAGAGGCATTCCGTCCGGAGACAGCCTGTTCGCGCTTGGACGCGGATGATTTGGGGTAGAAAAATGATTGTGAAAATTATCCTAGCGGCCGCCCTTATTGGCATAACGCATTCCGCATCTGCATGCGACAAACCATATCGTAGGAATCTAGATCGGAGCTATTTTAAGTCTGAATGTGAGGTGTCGAACCCTGATAATGATGGGTGCACTGAAACTCCTGTGACTGTAACCCTTAGGCGTGGCGAAATACTGGATAGGTTCAGCTTATCCGACCAGCCGAAGCGTGATGGTGGACGTTACTTTAGTACGCCGGAGTATAATTTTCATTCGCGTTCATTGCCATACGATTGCAATAGCATGATTTATTATACTTATACGGTACAGGAGCCGGTGACTCTACAGTCATGTAACACTGCGGCGTATTATGATGAGCCTGGCGGGGCGATTCAGTACATGACGAGCAATGAGGAGACCACAATCGCCGATCTTATTCGAGATCGGTATGTCAGTGTCAATGTTAATCAATATTCATTCGATAATCCATGCTCCAGGTAAGAGAAAAAGCGCCGTATTGAGTTGTATCTGCCCGACCATAGTCAATTGCTCACCCTATTTTTCGCCACGACGCGAGGAGTGCGGCATGAGGAGCGTCCCAGCCACAATATGGAATAGGCTTGCGTGAAGGGCCGGGCTATGGCTTACCGCGCATTCTCAAGCAATGCGGCGCGCCCGAAAAGATCAATGGCGACTACGAGACCTGCCCATCGGCCACAGGATCGTCGAACGCATCGGCTTGGCGAAAGTCCGCGACGCGTGCCCGAGAAGTTGGCCTGAGCTACCCCCGCGCCTTCTCGACCCAGCCCCCTTGCTCGGTCTGCTGGAGATAGATCAGCTCGTGGCCCTGCGCCTTGCAGGCCAGCCAGCGTTGGCGGGCGGCCTTCAAGGCCTCTTCGTCCTTGCCGTCGAACAGGTCGCAGGCGCGGGCGTAGGGTTCGTAAGCCGACGGGCTGGCGCCGTCGACCAGGATCAGCACGTCGGCGCCGTTGGGGTTGTCGCCTTGGTCGGTCAGCCAGATCGGTTGCAGGGCGGCCTCGCCGTCGCGGGCGCTGCCGTGGGGCAGCCAGGAATCGGGGCTCCAGGTCCATAGCAGGGCGTTCAGCGCCTCGACCCGCTCGGGCGAGCCGGCTCGCACCACCACGCGATGGCCTTGGGCGAGGATGCGTTCGAGCAGCCGCGGCAGGGCTTGTTCCAGCGGCAGCCTTTGCAGGTGGTAGAACGAGACGCGGGTCATGCCGGGAACTCGTCGGCCAGCGCGTCGAGCAGGCGCACGCCGAATCCAGTGGGGCCTTTGGGCGACAGGGGCAGGTCCTCGGGCGAGTCGGCGACGCCCGCGATGTCGAGATGCGCCCAGGGCATGCCCTCGGGGACGAAGCCTTCGAGAAAGCGCGCCGCGTGCAGGGCGTCGGGTCCGCTCCACGAGCAATTGCGTAGATCGGCGATCGGCGATTTCAACGCCTCGTCGGCGGCGCGCGACAGGGGAAGGCGCCACAGGCCCTCGCCTTCGGCCTCGCCCAGGCGCAGCAGGCGGCCGGCGAGCGAGTCGTCGTTGGCGAACAGTCCGGCGCGGTGGCGGCCCAGCGTGGTGATCATGGCGCCGGTCAGCGTGGCGAGGTCGATCAGCGCCGCCGGACGCAGTTCGGCCGCCGCCCAGGCCAAGGCGTCGGCCAGCACCAGCCGGCCCTCGGCGTCGGTGTCGATCACCTCGACGGTGCGACCGGCGTAGGAGCGCAGCACGTCGCCGGGGCGCAGGGCGTCGCCGCCCGGCATGTTCTCGGCCAAGGCCATCACGCCCACCACATGGACCGGCGCGCGCCGCGCCGCCAGGGCGCG
>JADGAL010000288.1 GCA_015232025.1 Alphaproteobacteria bacterium | reverse complement strand
GCGCGGGCCGGCGCGCTCGCGCCGGGCCTTCGCGCCGGCTGACGCCTGCGCACTTGGCCCAAGGCCTTCACCTTGCCGACGATCTCGTGCTTGAAGTCGTTGCCGCCGGAAATCTCGCGCGACGAGGTCGGCTTCGGCACATAGTCGGCGGCGCCCATTTCCATGGCGCGCAGCGAGATGTCGGCGTTCTTCAGGGTCAAGGTCGAGGCCATGATGACCTGCAAACCCGGCGACATCTTGAGCATCTGGGGCAGCGCCGTCATGCCGTCCATCACCGGCATCTCGATATCGAGAACCACGACTTCGACGTCGTGCCGCTCCAGCGCGTTCAACGCCATCTGCCCGTTGCCCACCGAGGCGACCACGCTGATGGAGGGATCCTCCTCGAGCATGCGCGTGATCAGGCCGCGAACGACCGCCGAGTCGTCCACCACCATCACCCGCACGGGATCATTCGCCGAAGCTGAACCGTTCTCGGAAGCCATATCCACCTACAAGAGCCCGACCTGCGAGAACTTGGCCTGCAGAATCTCGCTGTCAAAAGGCTTCATGATGTATTCGTTGGCACCCGCCAGGATCGCTTCCTGAATGTGCTCGATGTCGTTTTCGGTGGTGCAGAACACCACCACCGGGGCTTCGCCACCCGGCAGCTTGCGCAATTCGCGCAGGAAATCGATGCCGTTCATCACCGGCATGTTCCAGTCGAGCAGCACCGCGTCCGGCATGGTGCGGCGGCACGCGTTCAGCGCCACCTCGCCGTCCTCGGCCTCCTCGGTGGTAAAGCTCAGTTCGGTGAGAATCTTCTTGGCCACCATTCTGATGACCTTGGAATCATCGACGATCAGGCAGGATCTCATGCGACTTCGCTTTCACCGGGTCTGCTGGAACGTGGCCGGGCGCTTCCGCCGGCCGTCTCCTTCAATTCACGTCCGTTCTGGTAAAGTCCAAAAGACGCGGCACGTCAAGCACCACGAGCAATTGAGTCTGCAGACGGTAGATGCCCGCCGAGAAATCCCGCCACAGCGGATCGACGGTCGGCGGGTTGCGCTCGAACGCGGCGGCGGGGAGGCTGAGCACCTCGCCGACCGAGTCGACCATCAAACTATAAAGCTCGCCACTCTGCTCGACCACGACGCTCATGCCCTTGACGGTGTCCGGCCGCCGGGGCAACCCTAAGCGCAGACGCACGTCGATCGCCGTCACGATGCGGCCGCGCAGATTCAGCGATCCGGCCACCTCGCGCGGGGCCAGGGGGATGCGGGTGATCTTCTGGGTTCCCAGCACGTCCTGGACGGTCAGCACGGGGATGCCGAACAGGTGGCTGTCGATGAACATGGTCACGAAGTCCTGGGTCTCGGCGGAGACCTCCTGGACGGCGCGCTTGCTGGCTGGAACGGGAGCGTTCATGCGGCACCTTCAGAGGCGGCGAGGGTTTGCGCGAGGGTCTGGAGCAGCGCGTCCCGGTCGAACTTCGCCACGTAGTCGTTGAACCCGACCTGACGGCCCCGCTCGAAGTCCTTTTCCGTGGCGTGCGAACTCAAGGCGACCAGCGGAACGTTCTGCCAGCGCGAGTCGCCGCGGACGGCCTGGGCGAATTCGAAGCCGTTCATGCCCGGCATCTCGATGTCGCTGATGATCACGTCGAAGCGGCTGCCCGATTCGCGCAGAGTCAAGGCCTTGTCGGCGCTTTCCACCGACGTCACCTCGTATCCGGCGACCGACAGCAGCGGCGTCAACAGATTGCGGAAGAACGGGCTGTCGTCGACCAGCAGCACCTTCTTGCCGGCGTCGTCGTCGCCATAGGCGTCCTCGGTCGACGAGCCGAACCAATCGCCGAACGCCTGCGTCAGGTAGAAGCCGGCGTCGATCACGTCGGTCGCCTTGCCGGCCACCACCGCCGTGCCCAACAGGCCGGGCTGATCGACCGTCAACTGGACCTTCAGGCGCTCCTCGACGATGTCGACGATCTCGTCGACGATCAGGCCCATCGAGCGGTCGAGGTCCGAGAACACCAGCACCGGCTGGCGACCCTGCTCCTGCATCTGGCCGTAGGGGTCGATCGGCACCAGCGGCATCAGATGGCCGCGATACTGGACCACCGGCTTGCCGTGCGAATGCTCGATGGTCGAGAGTTCGATCTCCTCCAGGCGGGCCACCAGGGCGAGCGGCACGGCCTTGAGGTCCTTGCCACCGGCGCGGAAGATCAGCAGCGAGGTCTTCTCGTCGCCCTTGCCCTCGCGGGTGGTGGCCACCTCGGTGGCCTGCGAATTGCCCATCGCCACTTCGCCGGTCGCCCCGGCGATGCCGTTGGGGTCGAGGATCATGATGACGCTGCCGTCGCCCAGGATGGTGTTGCCCGAGAACATCGAGATGTGGCGCAGGATCGGCGCCACCGGCTTGACCACGATTTCCTCGGTGTCGAACACCCGGTCGACGATGATGCCGAAGGTGTAGGTGCCGACCTGGGTGACGACGATGAACATCTCGTCGCGCTCGGCGGCCTCGTCGCCCAGCTTGAGCAGGCGCTCGAGCGAGACCAGCGGCAGCAGGCGATCGCGCAGGCGCAGCACCGGCGCGTTGTTGATGCGCTCGATGCCGTGCTCGGAATTGGGGGTCACGCGCACCAGTTCCAGCACACTGATCTGCGGGATGGCGAAGCGCTCGCCGCCGCATTCGACGATCAGCGCCGAGACGATGGCGAGCGTCAGCGGGATCTTGATGACGAAGCTGGAGCCGCGGCCCTCGGCGGTCTTCAACTCGATCGTGCCGCCGATCTTCTCGATGTTGGTGCGCACCACGTCCATGCCGACGCCGCGGCCCGAGACGCTGGTCACCTTCTCGGCGGTCGAGAAGCCGGCCTTGAAGATGTACTGGGCGATCTGCGCCTCGGTCATGCCGTCGAGTTCGCTTTCCGAAGCGAGCCCGCTGGACACGATCTTCTGGCGGATGCGGCGGATGTTCAGGCCGCGGCCGTCGTCCGAAATCTCGATGATGATGTGCCCGCCCTCGTGATAGGCGTTCAGCATCACCTTGCCGACTTCGGGCTTGCCGGCCTTGCGCCGCTCTTCGGGGCCCTCGAGGCCGTGGTCGGCCGAGTTGCGCACCATGTGGGTGAGCGGGTCCTTGATCAGTTCCAGAACCTGGCGGTCAAGCTCGGTCTCGGCGCCGATCATCTGAAGGTCGATCTTCTTCGCCATTTCGACCGACAGATCGCGGACGATTCGCGGCAGCTTGGCCCAGGCGTTGCCGATCGGCTGCATGCGGGTCTTCATCACCCCTTCCTGCAGATCGGTGGTGATGTGGCTGAGGCGCTGGAGCGGCGTGGCGAATTCGCTGTCGTCGTGGCCACGCACCATTTGCAGAAGCTGGTTGCGGGTCAGCACCAGTTCCGAGACCAGCGTCATCAGGTTTTCGAGCAATTCGACATTGACGCGGATGGTCTGCGCCGCGACGGCGCTTTCCTTGGCCTGCAATTCGGCCGGCAGGCTGGCCTGCGGCTTGCCGGCGGTGGCGGGCACGTTGGCGCGCACCGGCTCATCCTCCGGCTCGGGATCGGGATCGGGCTGCACCGCCATCGGGGTGGCGGCGGCCACCGGCTCGGGCTTCGCCTCGGCGGCGGATTCGGGCTGGGGCGGAGGCGGCGGCGGAGGAGGAGGAGGAGGAGGCGCGACCTCGACCGGCTTGGCGGCGGCCGGCGCGGCGCGGCCCTCGGCCAGCGCGTTCAGTTTCTCGATCAGGTCGACGTCGTTGCCCTCGGGCTCGGTCTCGGTCTGTTCGAGGTGGGAGAGGATGCCCTTGATCCGGTCGATCGAGGTAAGCACCAGGGTGACCGCGTCGGGGGTCACGTCCAATTCATGGTCGCGGATCTTGCCCAGCACGTTCTCGGAGGCGTGCGCCACCTGTTCGAGCCGTGGCAACCCCAAGAAGCCGCAAGTCCCCTTGATGGTGTGAACGAGGCGGAAGATGTTTTGCAGAATCTTCGGGTCGTTGGGATTCTGCTCCATTTTGACGAGCTCGACGTCCAGAACCGAAAGGCTTTCGCCCGTCTCGGTCAGGAATTCGCTCAACAGATCGTCCATCGTGCCTCCTCCACCCGCGATCACGCGCAGCCCCCCATCCTCGGTAGTAGCCCCGCGATCGGAGGGCAGGATAGCACGCGCCTCGGGTCTTGATAAATGCTAGTTGTTCAAAATCTTCGCGGCGAACGCGGCAAATAACGTCACCCGGCCGGGCCGCTCGTCGACCGTCAGGCGGCAATCCAGGCCGCGGGCCAACAGCGCCGCGTGGTAGGCGAGCACCGAACGCGGCGTCAGAGCCGCTTCGGACGTGGCGCCAAGACCCGACGAAACCTCGCCGCCGGCCGCTCCGACGCCTTCGGCGGTCACCGTCAGGTGTCGCGGCTCGGCGGCCAAGGTCAGGCGGCCGCCGCGCGGCAGCGCCTCGCGCCCCAGCAGGACCATGTTGAGCGAAAGCTTGGCGGCGCCCGGCTCCCAGGCGGCTTCGGCGGCCGTCCAGTCCAGGGTGACGGGGCCGTCGGTCAGGATCGCTTCGATCATCCGGCGCAGCGCGGCCGAG
>JADGAL010000287.1 GCA_015232025.1 Alphaproteobacteria bacterium | reverse complement strand
TTCGGGGGCGGTGGTGAAATCGCCCGACGCGCCCCGCGGGTCGCGGCGGTGGTAATACTCGGCCAGCGCCTCGGCCATGAAGACATCGAGCGGCAGCGGACCCTCGGCCCGGATGCGCGCGGCGAGGCGGCGCGCCAGCGAGCCGCTCACGGCCGGACGCGGCCCAGCCGCGGTCCCCAGGCGATGATCGCCGCGCCGGCCGCCAGCATGGGCAGCGACAGAAGCTGCCCCATGGTGGCGCCTCCCCACAGGAAGCCGAGATAATCGTCGGGCTGGCGGAAGAACTCCGAGACGATGCGGGCGATCGCGTAGCCCATCAGGAACGAGCCGGCCAGCGCGCCGCGCCGCAAGCGCACCGCCTCGATCCGCCATAAGAGATGCAAAAGGATCAGCAGCGCCAAGCCTTCGAGGGCGGCTTCGTAAAGCTGGCTGGGATGGCGCGGCACCGGCCCGCCATGCGGGAAGACCATCGCCCAGGGCACGTCGGGCGCCTCGCGGCCGAACAACTCGCCGTTCACGAAATTGGCCAGCCGCCCGAAGAACAGGCCGAGCGGCACCACGCAGGTCACCACGTCGCCCACCCGCACGAAGTCGAGCCCGCGGCGGTGGCAGAACAGCCACATGGCGAAGATCACGCCCAGGGCGCCGCCGTGGAACGACATCCCGCCTTGCCACAGCACGAAGATCTCCAGCGGATGGGTCAGGAAGTACATCGGCTTGTAGAACAAGACGTAGCCCAGGCGACCGCCCGCCACCACGCCCAGCGTGGCCCACACCAGGAAATCGTCCGCCTCGACCTCGCTCATCGGTGGCGAGGGAACGCGCAGCAGCCGGCGCAAATACCACCAGCCGCCCAGGATGCCGGTCAGGTAGGCCAGCGCGTACCAGCGGATGGCCAGCGGTCCAATCTGGATGGCGATCGGGTCGATCGCGGGGAAGGCGAGGGCGAAGGTCACGCGGCGAAGCCTCCGGTCGAAGGGTTCGCCAGCCTTATAGGCCCGCGCCGATGGCGCCGCAAGGCTGGAACCATCGCGCCGGGCGCGCGTTGGGATCGGCGGAGGTGACCATGAAACGGACCACGCGGGCGGGCGTCGTGCTGGGACTGGCGCTGGGCGGCTTTTTCGACGGCATCGTGTTCCATCAGGTGCTGCGATGGCATCACATGATCAGTGCGATCAGCGGCGACATCCATCTCAACATGATGGCCGACGGCTTCTTCCACGCCGTCGCCTGGGTGCTGGCGCTGGTCGGGGTGATCCTGCTGTGGGCGGCGCGCCACGAGTTGCCGGCCGCCGGATCGGGCAGGGCGTTGGGCGGCGGCATGCTGCTGGGCGCCGGATCGTTCAATCTGGTCGAGGGCTTGATCGACCATCATCTTCTGGGCGTCCATCGCGTCAATCCCGCAAGCGACGCGGCGCTGGCCTGGGATATCGGCTTCCTCGCCCTCGGGCTGGCGCTGGTCCTGGCCGGGTGGGCGCTGCTCAAAGATAGGGATCGGGCGCCGACAGGAAGTCGCGCACATAGCGGCCCACCCCGTCCTCCAGCGCGGTGAAGGGCTTGGCGTAGCCGGCTTGGCGCAGGCGCTCCATGCGGGCCTGGGTGAAATATTGGTATTTGGCGCGGATCGCCTCGGGGGTGTCGACCCATTCGATCTCGGGCGCGCGCCCCATCGCGGCGAACACCGCGTTGGCGAGGTCGAGGAACGAGCGCGCCTCGCCGGTGCCCAAGTTGAACAGGCCGGAAACCTCGGGAGTGTCGAGCAGCCACAGCATCACGTCGACGCAGTCGCCGACCCACACGAAATCGCGCAGTTGGCCGCCATCGGCGTAGTCGGGATGGTGCGAGCGGAACAGCCGGGCGGGCTGGCCGGCGGTCAGGCGGGGGTGGGTTTGCGCCACCACGCTTTTCATCGCGCCCTTGTGGTGCTCGTTGGGGCCGTAGACGTTGAAGAATTTCAGGCCCGCCCATTGCGGCGGGGTCTCGGCGCCATCGGCCAGGATGCGCGCCACCTTGCGGTCGAACAGGTGCTTCGACCAGCCATAGGGGTTGAGCGGGCGCAGGCGGGCCAGCGCCTCGGGCGTTGGATCGTCGTCGAAGCCTTGCGCGCCGTCGCCATAGGTCGCCGCCGACGAGGCGTAGATCAGCCGCACGCCATGGCGCGCGCACCAGTTCCACAATCCCAGGCTGAGCCGGAAATTGGTGTCGGCGATCAGATCGGCGTCGGTCTCGGTGGTCGACGAGATGGCGCCCATGTGGATCACCGCCCGCAACCGGCTGCGGCGCGCCTCGAGGAAGTCGAACAGCCGCTCGGGATGGACCAGATCGGCCAGTTCGCGCTTGGCGACGTTGCGCCACTTGTCGCCCGAACGCAGCCGGTCGCAGACCACCACGCGCTCGCCGCGCGCCTCCAGCGCCGCCGCCACGTTCGAGCCGATGAAGCCGGCCCCGCCGGTGACCACGATCATTCGTCCGCCCTTCGCGCCTTTGAGATCTGTGGCTTTATAGGACTCGCGCGGGGGATGCCGCAAGGGGCCGCCTAAGCCTGCGCCCCAATGCCTTCTTGCCCCGGGGCCGCGCCACCTGCTAGGAGTGGCGGGTGCATGTGTTTGGCAGGTGACCGATGCAGACCGAGAACCGTTTCTTTGACGATTTGGCCCGCGTGGCCGGCGGCGCGTTCAGCACCATGACGGGTCTCAAGGCCGAGATGGAGGCGATGTTCCGCCAGCAGCTCGAGCGGATGATGGGCGACATGAGCCTGGTCAGCCGCGACGAGTTCGAGGCGGTGCGCGAGATGGCCGCCAAGGCGCGCGCCGAGCAGGAGGCCCTGGCCGTCCGCGTGGCCGAACTCGAGGCGAAGCTCGCGGCGGCCGCCCCGGCGGGCCGGCGGAAAAGCGAGAAGGAATAGCCGCCTCCGGCCTGGCCGGCGCATTAACTCCTTGCGCGGCGGGGAGTCTCCCGGCTAGGCTACCCCTTGTGCGGCGCCAGCGCTCTCATACCACTTTTGGGGGTTGTCCGTCGGCGGTTTGTCATAGGAGGCACAGGGCATGACACATCCAGCCCTGCATGAGGAGGAGCCGGCGGGCAATCCGCTCGACGTGGTCGAGCAGTTCGTCACCGCGAACGACTGGCCGTTCGACCGTCGCAACGACGAGGAACTCGCCGTCGAAATTCCCGGCCGGTGGTGCGACTACAGCCTCTATTTCGCGTGGCGTGAAGACCTCGGCGCCATGCATTTCACCTGCGCCTTCGACGTCAAGGTGCCCACCAACAAACGCCCCTCGATTCACGAGCTTCTGGCCCTTATCAACGAAAAGCTGTGGCTCGGGCATTTCGGCCTGTGGCATGACGAGGGCGTGCCGATGTTCCGTCACGCCGTGCTGTTGCGCGGCATCGGCGGCACCAGCGTCGAGCAGATCGAAGATTTGGTCGACATCGCCATCACCGAGTGCGAGCGGTTCTACCCGGCCTTCCAGTTCGTCATCTGGGGCGGCAAGTCGGCCACCGACGCGATCGCCGCCTCGCTGCTCGACACCGTGGGCGAAGCGTGACCCGCGTCCTGCTGGCCGGCTGCGGCAAGATGGGCGGGGCCATGCTGGACGGCTGGCTCGACCGCGGGCTGGCGGCGGACGACGTTTGCGTCATCGAACCGTCCGAGGCGGGCCGCGCCGCGCTGGCCGGCCGGGTGGCCGCCGTGGTGGCCTCGGCCGAGGACGTGCCGACGACCTTCATTCCCGACGTGGTGGTGCTGGCGGTCAAGCCGCAGGTCATGGATCAGGCGCTGCCGCCGCTGGCGCGCCACCGGGACGCGGTGTTCCTGTCGATCGCCGCCGGCAAGACCATCGGCTGGTTCGAGGCCCGCCTGGGGGCGGGACGCGCCATCGTGCGCAGCATGCCCAACACGCCGGCCGCCGTGCGCCGCGGCATCACCGTGGCGGTCGCCAATCCCCATGTCGGCGCCGCCGGGCGCGATTCCTGCGCCGCGTTGCTCGAGGCGGTGGGCGAGGTCGCCTGGGTCGAGGACGAGGCGCTGATGGACGCCGTCACGGCGGTCTCGGGCAGCGGCCCGGCCTATGTGTTCCTGCTGGTCGAATGCTTGGCCGCGGCCGGCGCCAAGGCCGGCCTGCCGGCCGATCTGGCGATGCGCCTGGCCCGCGCCACGGTCTCCGGCTCCGGCGAGCTGATGCGCCGCTCGATCGAGCCGGCCGAAACCCTGCGCCGCAACGTCACCAGCCCCGGCGGCACCACCGCCGCCGCCTTGGCGGTCCTGATGTCCGACACCGGCTTGGCCCCCCTGCTCGACGAAGCCGTCGCCGCCGCCACCCGCCGCTCGAAGGAACTGGCGGGCTAAGGCCAGCCGATCTCATACCTTGGTGTCCTTGGTGGCATTGGCTCGCCGATATACCCTTCGCCGTCCCCGCGATGGATGGCCGGATCAAGTCCGGCCATGACGTGTGGGGAGAGGCGCCGCCCCTTCACCGTCATGCCCGTGCTTGACACGGGCATCCAGTCACCGTCCCCGCGATGGATGGCCGGATCAAGTCCGGCCATGACGTGTGGGGAGAGGCGCCGCCCCTTCGCCGTCATGCCCGTGCTTGACACGGGCAT
>JADGAL010000286.1:479-4634 GCA_015232025.1 Alphaproteobacteria bacterium | reverse complement strand
AGAACGCCGGCGAAATGGTCAGGCTATCCTATATTTTCGGCGGCATCGGCACCGTGGTCGGCCTGTGGCACCTGTTTGGCAAGCACCAGCCGGGTCACCTCGATTATTACGCCAGCACCATCGCCGGGGCGATGTTCATCCTGTTCCTGGCGATGATGATCCGCTGGTTCTTCGACCCGGCGGTGGCCACGCTCAGCAAGATGATGGGTCCGGTGCTGGGCGGCAAGTATCTGCATGACGTGATGGGCTTGAACTACGTGGTGATCGGCATCCTGGCGGGGATGTTCGTCGTCAACGTGGTGGGCATTCCCGCCTGGGCGCAAAACGGGGTGCGCGTGTCGCGGCTGGGGCTGAAGACCGGCGTGATCCTGCTGGGCACCCTTTACAGCCTGGCCGAACTGGCGCAACTGGGCAAATTGTCGGTGGTGCTGGTCGGCGTCTTCGTGCTGGGCTCGGTATGGATGGTGCTGCTGTTCGGGCGGCACAAGAACCTGCCCAACACCATGACGGGCGTGCTGGCGGCCGGCGTCGGCGTGTGCGGCGTGTCGGCGGCGGTGGCCAGCGCGCCGGTGGTCAAGGCGCGCTCGGCCGACATCGCCTACACCATCGGCACCATCCTGGTGTGGGGCGTCGGCTGCATGTTCCTGTTCCCGGTGATCGGGCATCTGCTGGGCCTGGGCTACGTCCAGTTCGGCGCCTGGGCGGGCACCGGCATCCTCAATTCGGCCCAGGTGGCGGGCGCCGCCCTGGCGTTCCAGCCCAACGGCATCGAGACGTTGAAGGTGGCCGAGATCTTCAACATCACCCGCGTGCTGTTCCTGCCGATCATCGTGATCTGGCTGGCGATCTGGTTCGTCAAGCATGAAGAGGGCGCCCAGACGGTCAATATCGGCCGCGTGCTGGTCGAGAAGTTCCCCGTCTTCGTGATCGGCTTCATCCTGCTGTTCGCGCTTAGCTCGACGGGCATCTTCGCGCCGGCCAACCACTACCAGGGCGCCTATTTCGACAACAACATCTCCGAGAAGAAGTTGTTGACCAAAGAGCAGGTCGCCACGCTCGGCGCCGAGGCGTCCAAGGTGACCCGCGAGGATCAGCAGGGCGCCCTCAAGCGCCTGATCGAGAACCGCAAGGTGATGAGCACCGACGACGACGACACCCTGCGCGGCGTGGTCAACGCCGGAACCCTGTCGAAGGACGCCAGCGGCGTCTTGAAGAAGGCGCATTCGGCGGTTCGGCACACGGCGCCCAAGATCGCCGCGTTCCGCGACTGGATCGCTTGGCTGTTCGCGTTCGGCCTGACCGGCCTGGGCATGCAGATCACCTTGGCGGCCTTGAAACAGGCGGGGGGACAGCCGCTGGTGATCGGCGGGGTGGTCGGCACCGTCAAGGCGATCGGCTCGCTGATCGTCGTCCTCATGTTCGTTCGCGAAACCATCTGAGTGGGGAGGAAGCGATGACCGACCAAAGCATCGACGTTCAGAAGGAAGGCAAGCTGACCTTCCATCGCGGCTCGGCGCTCAGCATCTTCGCCAGCGACCGTCGCGAGGACTTCATGGCGCTGCTGGTGGCGGTGCTGATCACCGTTGGCGTCTACGTGCTTGTCTGACGCGATGGCGGGGGTCTTCCGGCGCATCCTGCTGGCCAGCCATGGCACGCCGGGCGCCCGCGCCGCCGAATCCGCCGCCCTCGACCTCGTGGCCGAGGGCGGCTCGATCCGGCATCTCTACATCGTCGCCGATTTCTGGCACGGCATGACCGGCGACGACTGGCTGAACAACGCGGGCAGCCGCATGCGCTATGAAAGCCATCTCGAAGCCGAGTTGGAGAAGGACGCCCGCGCCGAAATCGACCGCCTGTCCGCCCAGGCGGCGGCGCGCGGCGTGGCCTACGGCCATGTCGTGGCGGTCGGCAAGCCGGCCAACACCCTGCTGGAGGTGGCGGCCGGAGGCGGACTCGATCTGGTGGTGATCGGCGCGCCCCGCCCCAAGGGGGTCAAGGGGCACCGCTCCCGCCTCGACGTCGAGCCGCTGGTCAAGGGGCTTGGCGTGCCCCTCCTCGTGGTGCCGCATCCCGGCGCATGACCGACGAGGATCGCGCCTGGGTCTCGGTGGACACGACGCTCGCGCCGGACGAGCTGCGCGCCTTCTGCCGCGACATCGAACGGCTGTTGCGCCTCAATCCCCTGCTCGAGGTGACGTCCTTCGTGGCGGACGGCGCGGGCTTCGCCCTGGTCGGCGCCTTGGACGGGCGGCCCCTGGCGGCCCGCGCCGAGGTGACCGAGGACGAGCGCGGCATCGCCCTCGCCTGGGAGGGGCTGCTCAAGAAGGCCACGCGGCTGGGCGTCGAACCGCTGCCCCAAGGCGGCGCCCGGCTGGTGATCGAGGACGATTACGCCGGCGCCGACGAAGACGAGCGCCGGACGCGCCTCGACGAGGTCGACCGTTCGCTGCTGGCCTGGGGCCAGGCGATCGGCGGCTTCCTGCCGCGCTGGAAGCGCTGGGGCGGCTTCGGCCCGTGGCGCTGGTGGACCGAAGGCGTTTGGCTGCGCATGACCCCGCAAGGCCGCCGGGTCGCCCGGCTGATCGCCTGGACGACGCTCGCCGAGTTCGTCGTGTTCCTGATGGTGGTGGCGGTGATGCTGGCGGCGGTCACGCCGCCGTAACCCGCGCCGTCAACGCGAAGGACGAGCGGCGATCCTGGGCAGGTAAACCCCGATGGTGCTGCCCACCCCGGTCGCGCTCTCGACCGAGATTGCGCCGCTCATCGCGCGGACGATGCCGAAGACGACGGACAAGCCCAGGCCGGTTCCCTGCCCCGCCGGCTTGGTGGTGAAGAACGGCTCGAACATCATGACGCGCGTGGCGCGGTCCATGCCGCAGCCGCTGTCCTGGACCGACAGCAAGACGTAGTCGCCGGGAGGCAGTTCGAGTGTCGCGGCTTCGTCGTCGCCCAGCGCGACACTGGCGACCGAGATCGAGATGGTGCCGACCTGGTTCATGGCCTGGGCGGCGTTGGTCACCAGATTGGTCAGTATCTGCTGGATGCTGGTGTCGCCCAACATCACCGTGTCGTCGATCGCCTCGGGCATGTCGACCCGCAAATGGATCGAGGGGCTTAGCAGCGACCGCAAGAAGCGCAGGCTGTCGCGCACCGCGTCCGACAAGCGTCGCGGCGCCATCCGACCGCCGTCCGAGGGTCGCGCGAAGGTCAGCACGTCGTGCAGGATCGACGCCGCCTTGCGCGCGCTGTCCAGGATGATGTCGAGATCGGCGGCGAGCGCCCGGGACTCGGCCACGCCGTCGACATCCTCGCGCAGCAGGCTGGCGACGCCGATCACCGGTTGCAGCAGATTGTTGATCTCGTGCGCCATGGCGCCGGCCAACTCGCCGATCACCTCGAGCTTCTGACGCTGGCGGTCGTCCCTGGCCCGTTGCGAGGCCAGCCGTTCGGTCAGGTCGATCAAGATCCCGCCCAGGCCGGCCCCATCGGCCAGCCGGCCACCGCTGAATTGGATTTCGCGGATTTCGCCGTCCCCGCGGATCACCCTCGCGATGTGGCAAATCCCGCCCGCCTCGGCGTGCTCGATCGCCTCGCCGAAGGCCGCGCCGTCGCTGGGATGGATGCATTCGATCAGGGCCTGGAGCGTGCCGCCGAACTCGCCCGCCGCCAAGCCGAGCAGCGCCTGGCCGAGCGGATCGAGATGCACCCGGCCGGTCGCCGGATGCCAGGCCCATGTCGCGGCATGGACCGCGGCGAGCGCTTGGCGGTGATCGGCGTCGCCGTGCCGGGCAAGCCCGGTTCGGGCGTCCGGCGGCGGAGCCAGCGTCCCCGACTCCGGCAGCCGGACCTCCAGCCGCACGCGCTGAAGACCGTCCGGCCGGGTCTCCAGCGTCGCGCTGTCGAGCAGGCGGCGCACCGACTCGACCACGCCCGGCAGTTGCGGCACGCCGCGCATGCCGACCGCCTTGGTCAGCGGACGCCCCTCCAACTCCAGCACCAGGCAGCGGCGACCGCCCGCGACGCGGGTCAGGAAGCAGATCAGCGCCAGCACGCCAAGCACGGTGCGCGCCGCCGCCCACAGCTCGTCCTGGTCGTGCGACAAGGCGGCGAAGGTGGGGATCAGGGCGCGGCCGACCGGCAGCACCACCTCGCGGG
>JADGAL010000286.1:0-397 GCA_015232025.1 Alphaproteobacteria bacterium | reverse complement strand
AGCACGGTGCCGTCATCCTGCCGGTTGGCGTGATCGCGGAACAACAGTCCGGCGATCACCGACGGGTGGCGCAGCGCGATGTCGGGAACCTCGTCGAGCCGCCATTTCTGCGACAGGCCGTCCGAGTGCAGGACCACAAGGCTACCCGGCGGGCAGGGCGTCACGGCCAGGCGGATGGAGGGCGTGCCCTGCCCCAGAATGCCGGGGTGGCTGATCAGGCGGCGCGAGCCGCCGTCCGGGGACAGCACCCGCCCGGCGATGTTGCCGACGCCCGCGCTGAACACTTGACCATCGGCGATTTCGGCGGCCATGCCCACGGCGCAGCGGCTGCCCGACAGGGCGGCGTGGAGACGGCGCAGCGCCGCCTCGGGTCCATCGGGGTCGGCGTCGCGCACCG
>JADGAL010000285.1 GCA_015232025.1 Alphaproteobacteria bacterium | reverse complement strand
TCTCCGCCCGCTCGGTCAGACGGCGGGCCTCGCGCTCGGCGCGGCCGCCGAAATCGTGGGCCAGGACCTGGGCCGCCAGCCGGTTGGCCGAGGAGACGCGGCGCGACCAGCCGGCGGCGCGCAGCAGCGCCACGGTGGAATAGCCGCGCAGGGCGGCGTCCTCGCCGGGCCGCAGCCAGCAGCTTTGGGTCAGGGGCACCATCCCGCCGGCGAACACTTCGACCAGATCCACGAACCGGCCGCGCCCCAGTTCCAGCCGGGCCCACACCACCCCCTGACGGGCGACCAGCGTCTGCTCGCCGGCCCGTTCCAGCCTTTCCCCCCCGGCCAGGCCGCGCTGGGGACGGTCACGCGGGACCACGGCTCGCGCCAGGGCGGCGGCCAAGCCCTTGATCCAGTCATCCACCTTCGGCGCCAGAACGCGGGCCGCCTCGGTGGACAGGCCGGCACCGGGCAGGGACAGCGGGTGCAGGCGCACATCGGGGCCGGCCATGGCCATCAGGGCCAGATCGGGATGGGCCTCGCCGCCGAACAGCAGTCCCCCGGCCGGAACCTGGAACAGGAAGTCGCGCATCCCACCGCCATCGCGCTGCCGCGCGTGGATGTCGACCGCCCCGCCCTCGACCAGCCATGCCCGGTCGGGTTGGTCCAGGGGCAGGCGCCGGCCGCCCTCCAGGGCCTGAGGCTCGCCTGCGGAGTCGAGCACGGCCAGAAGGGGAGAGGGCGCCGCCAGGCTGGTCATGGTCGCCTCAATGCTCGATCAGGCGGCTGTAGGGACCACCAGCCTGGCGCAAGCTGGCGTGGCTGCCCCGCTCGACGACGCGGCCGCGGTCCAGCACCACGATCTCGTCGCAATCGCGCACCGTGGACAGGCGGTGGGCGATCACCAGGCAGGCGCAGCCGCGCCTTCGGATGGCCTCCATCACCTGTTGCTCGACGCCCGGGTCCAGGGCGCTGGTGGCCTCGTCCAGCACCAGCAGCGTGGGATTGCCGACCAGGGCGCGGGCGATTTCCAGGCGCTGACGCTGCCCGCCGCTGAAATTGCGCCCCGCCTCCAGCACCCTGTGGTCATAGCCGTCGGGACGGCCGGCGACCACGTCGTGAATGGCCGCGTCCTTGGCGGCGGCCACGACGCGCTCGTCGGGCATGGTGGGGTCCCACAGGGCGATGTTGTCCCGCACGCTCCCCTCGAACAGCACGATTTCCTGATCCACCAGGGCCACCGAGTTGCGCAGAAGGACCCGGGGAATTTCGTCCAAAGGCCGGCCGTCGATCAGCACCCGCCCCGACCACGGCGTGTAGAGCCCGGCCAGCAGCTTGCCCACGGTGGACTTGCCGCTGCCCGATCCCCCCACCACCGCCACCCGCGCGCCCGCCTCGATCTCCAGGCTGAGATCGTGGATCAGCGGCGGCTCGGTGGGAATGAAGCCGAAGGAGACGGTCTCAAGGCACGCCCGTCCGGCCAGCTTGATGATCGCCGGCGCGGCGGGAGGCGCCGAGAACTCTCGGGCCAGTCCGTGCCCCAGGACGTCGTCCAGGCGGCTGACGCAGCCCTGGGTCTCTTGCAACTGGGCGCCCACCCCCACCAGCCCGGCCACCGGGGCCGAGAAGCTGTTGAGCAGCAACTGGAAGGCGATCAGCATGCCGATGGTCAGGGCGCCGTCCATCACCCGCAGCCCGCCCACCATCAGCACCACCGCCGTGCCGCACAGCCCCAGCAGCAGGGGCAGGGCGGTCAGGATGGTGCGCCGACGCTGAAGCGCCTGCTCGACCGTGACGATCTTGGCGTGATAGCCGGCCCAGCGCCCGAAGAAGGCGTCCTCCAGGCCCGAGGCCTTCAGGCTTTCCATGTCCCGCAGACCTTGCATGGCGATGCCGGTCATCTGGCCCCGATCCATCAGCAGCCGCTGGTGAGCGTCGGCCAAGCGGCGGGCCACCAGGCGCATGGCCACCAGATTGACCAGGGCGAAGGCCACCCCGATCAGGGTCAGCACCGTGTCGTAGCGCAGCATCACCGCGGCATAGATCAGCATGGTCAGCAGGTTGAGGACGGCCAGCGAGAGGTCGCCGCCGATCATGGTGGCCAGCCGGTCGTTAAGCTGCACCCGGGCGCCGATCTCGCCGCCGAAGCGCTGGGTGAAGAAACCCACCGGCAGACGCAGCACGTGCCAGAAGAAGCGGGCCGAGGCGCCCAAGGCCAGCTTGGCCTGCAGCCGCATCAGATTGTATTCCTGGACCCAGGTGAGCATTCCGCGCACCAGGGCGGTGACCAGCATGGCTCCCAGCAGTGGCCACAGCCAGTCATCGAGACCGCCGATCAGGTAATGATCGACGAACACCCGGGTGAAGGCCGGCACCAGCAGGCCGGGCACGATCAGGCCCAGGCTGGCCAGGGTGACGAACAGAAAGGCCGGCCACGATCCGCCCAGGCGGCGTCGCAGACCGTCCAGCGCCGAGGGCGGCCGGCCGCCGGGCACGAAATCGGGACCCGGCTCGAAGGCCAGGGTGACCCCGGTGAAGGCGCCGTCCAGTTCGGCCCGGTCGACCACGCGTGGGCCGGCCGCCGGATCGTTGAGAACGGCGCGCCGGCCGTCGATTCCCTCCAGCACCACGAAATGGTTGAAGTTCCAGAACAGGATCTGGGGCATCGGCAATTTGCCCAGATGGTCCGGTTCCTTGCGGAACCCCTTGGCCTTCAGGCCGTAATGCTGGGCCGCCTTGACCAGGTTGCTGGCCTTGGTGCCGTCGCGGGAGACGCCGCAGCGATAGCGCAATTCCTCGAGCGGCACGAACCGGCCGTAATGCCCCAGGACCATGGACAGGCAGGCGGCGCCGCATTCCACCGCCTCCATCTGCAGCACCGTGGGCGTGCGGCGGCTAGCCGCCATGACCGGTCTCGCCCAGCATCGGTTCCAGGGCCGGAATCACCAGACTGATCAGCCGCACCTCGCGCAGGACCACCGTCGCCTGGCACGGCGTGCCGGATTCCACCGGGGCGGCCGGGCCGGTCGACGAGGACCAGCGGAAGCCGCTGGGGGTGGCGGGGTCGCGCTCCAGCCGCACCAGGACCTGGAAGGGGGCGCCGTCGCCCATCAGTGTCTCGACCAGCCGGGGATTCTTGAGGATGCGCAGCATGCCGGCCGCGGTGGAGGGGATTTCCGCCACCCGCAGCACCCGGCCCCGCATGAAGCCGTATTCCTCGCGCCGCACCGTCGAGGGCGCCACCTCGACCGTCATGCCGGGGCGCACCTTCTTGCCCTCGGCGGGAGAAACCCAGACCACCGCCACCAGTTCGTCCTCGGTGGCGGCCAGACTTTCCCCGTCTGGCAGCAGGCTGAGCAGCGAGACGCCGCGGCTCAGCAGTTCGCCCTGGTTGAGCTTCAGTTCCACCACCCGCCCGGCATAGGGGCTTCGCAGCACCGACTGGGCTTCGAGCCGTTCGGCCAAGCTTTCCGCCTCGCGGCGCACCGATTCGATCTTCAGCCCCAGATCCAGCAGTTCGCGCTCGCGGCGGATGCGCTGGCTGTCTTCCTCGAGGGCCAGTTCCTTCAGGTCGTTCTCGATGCGCGACAGCCCTTCGCGCACGCCGTTGATCTCGATCTTGGTGTCCAGGTGGCGCTGACGGCTGATCTGGCCTTTGGCCAGCATGTCGGTCTCGAATCCCTCGCGTTGGCGCAGCCAGGACAGCCGCTCGGTCAGGAACGCCCGCGCCTCGTCCAGATTGTCGCCGCGCTGGCTCAGCACCGCCGCCTGGATCTGGCCTTCCCGCTCGTGGAACATGCGGACCCGCTCCCGGCGGTCCTCCAGTTCGGCCAGCTCGGCGCGGCGCGTGGCAAGCTCGCGGGTCAGTTCGGGCTGATCCACCCGGGCGATCACCTGCTCACGCGCCACTTGGTCCCCGGGCGCCGCCTCCAGCCGGGTGATGCGCCCCTCGGTCGAGGAGACCACGTCCAGGACGCCCTGCGGCGAGATCAGGATGCCGGCCCCCGGAGCTTTGACGGGAGCCGTGCCCACCACGCTCCAGGCCAAGGCCGCCAGCAGCAGGCCCAGCAGAGACGCCAACCCCAGCCAGCCCAGGGGCGAGGTGACCCGCATCGCCTGATCCAACTGCTCCGGCGTGGACAGGCGATTCAGCGCCGCTTGACGGAACCATGTCTGTCCCATGCGTCGAACCCTGGACTGAATGACTGCCTAATCACCGGACATGGTGGCAAAATCCTTAGCCGATTGCATCACGCAAATTCTCGTGGCACGAACAATTCGGGAAATCCAGATGACGCGGTGCGGCAATAGCGGACCCGTCCGTTGCTGGCGGAGCGGAAACGCACGTGAACATTGACTCGTCGGTGACGGAATTGGGGCATTCTCCGGTAGAAGAGCGGCGCTTGACAGCCCCCTTGACCTAGAGGCATCATTTTCGCGGTTCCCGAGGACAGATGATCCAGCGTCGGATCGCCTGAGGAGCGCCGAGGCGCGATCCTGACGGACGAGACTTGCCCGAAGGCACCCGAAATCGCCCAGGAAGAACCCTGGCGTTTCGACCCAGTGGCTTGGCGCGACCGCCCTGCGATCCGGGTGGCCGACAGCAAGAGGAGAACCCCTCGCATGTCCAGCACGATCAAACCATCCTCCGACGAACTGTCCGAAGACGTGCTC
>JADGAL010000284.1:532-4664 GCA_015232025.1 Alphaproteobacteria bacterium | reverse complement strand
GCCGGGCCGGTGGCCGTGCGCCCCGATCGCCAGCGCCAGGGGATCGGCCGCGCCCTGGTCGAGGCGGCGTTGGAAGCCGCCCGCCGCCTCGGCGCGCCGGGCTGCGTGCTGGTGGGCGATCCGGCCTTCTACGGCCGCTTCGGCTTCGCCGCGCGTTTGGGGCTGACGCACGAGGGCGTGCCGGACCCGTTCGTGATGGGGGTCTCGCTGGGCGCCCCGGTTCCCGAGGGCGCGATCCAGTTCCACCCCGCCTTCGCGGCGGAGTGATATTCGAGCATCCTCTCCACGGGCCATGGCCGGACGTGATCCGGCCATCTCGTGGGATGCCCGTGTCGAGCACGGGCATGACGGCGAAGGGTTGGCGCCACCACCGGCGTTCCACCGGGCGCTTGTCATGCTTTGGAAACGGCGATAACGAGTCGGCGGAGCGACTCGTTGGGTGGCCCGGTGAGGGCTGGCGCCGTACGCCGATCGCGACGAGCCGCCAAGGCGACTCGTCGAAGCCTGGTCAGCCCGCCGCGGCGTTCTCGCGCAAGCCGGCGGCGAGATTGCGGTTGATGTTGATCAGCGCCTCGAGGTCTTCGGGGCGGCTGCTTTTCAGGGCCTTGACGGTCTGCTTGTCGATGAAGATCGACAAGCTCATGATATTGGCTTTGATCTCGGCCGGGAGTTGATTTTCCGGCTCGCTGATGTCGGCCTGAATGATGGTCCACAGCAGATGATTGAAGCGCAGCGCCTGGGCGATGGCATCCCGGTTCTCGGGATTGCTGCGGGCTTCCTCCAAGAGGACCGCGGCTTTGGTCAAGGCCATGGCCTCGACCTCACGCGGCGACATGGTCTGCTTCTGCGTGGCCGCGTAAGCCTGGAGCTTGTCATTTGACATTTTTGAGGACCTCCGCTTCCAGCTCGATGAGCTTTCGACATGCTTTCAAGGCCTGATAATGGTCGCCGCCAATTATCTTCTTTGACATGTCGACCATGATGTCGATCGCCTTGGGATCGAGCGGCATCAGTATGAGTTGGTTTAGTAGCAAGAAGTAAATTTTGTGTAAACTTCGCTGCTGCTGAGGATGAATGTACATGTTGAGCACGGTCAGATAAAGCGCCTTGGCGACCGTGTCGGCCTCTTCCTCGGTGATGATGTCCTTCTGGCGCAGCACCGGAACCCGGTTCAGAATCACCAACTCCGCCTTCGAGGCGCCGTTGGCCACCACGGCGGTGCCGATCAAAATCTTCTCGTGTGGCCTGAGCGATAGCTTGAGAGGCATGAGACCGGCGGATTCCCTGGACTGACCGAAGCGCGCCACGATCATGACGGAATTCGATGGCGAAGGAAAGCCGCCAAACAGAGCGTTTCAGGCAACCTGGGCGATGGCGTCGAGCATGCCGCCGACGCGACGCTCCCACGACCAGTCGCGCATCGCCGCCGCCGCCACCGCGCCGCGGCGGCGGGCCAGGGCGCGGTCGGCATAGGCCTCCTCCAGGCGGGCGACCAGCTCGTCGACCATCGATTCGCCCCAGCCGGCCATCGCGGGCAGCCCCGACAGTTCGCCCAGATCGAATTGCTGTTCCAGCACGAAGCAGTCGTCGCCCACCGCCTCGATCAGGTCGAGATGGCCGGTGTTGCGCGACAACACGACGGGCACGCCGCAGGCCATGCACTCCATCGCCACCAGATTGGTTCCACCCTCGCAGCGGTTGGGGAACACCGCGATGTCGGCCTCGCGCAGCATGGGCGCCACGGCGCTGTTCGGCACGGCGCCCAGATCGACCACCGAGCCGGGGGGCAAGCCGTTGGCGGCCAGCCATTCCTCGATGGCGAGGCCGTCGGCCAGCGGCCGCGGCAGCCCCTCGACATGCGGCGAGCGGTTCAGCGTGGCCACCGAGGCGAGCCAGGGATTGTGCCAAGCGGTCATCAGCAGCGCGTCGGGATGGCGCCGCTGGAAGAGACGGAAGGCGCCGATCACGATATCCTGGCCCTTGCGATATTCCAGCTTGCCGCCCGAAAACACCACGAACCGATCGCGGAAATGCCCGGTGCGCGGCGCCGGGTGGAAATGCGCCGGGTCGACGCCTTGCGGGCACAAGGCGACATTGGTCAGGCCGAGATCGGCCAGCACGCGGGCGTTCCAGCCCGACCCCGCGATGATCAGCGGCAGGCGGCGGGCTTGCTCGAGGGCCTCGGCGGGGATGTCGACATGCTCGAAGAACACGAAGCCGACATCGGGCGAGCCGCCCACCCGGCCCCAATAATCGGGAAAGCCCAGACGATCGGCCAGACCATGCAGCATCGGAAAGGGCAGCCGCTCGCCCTGGGCGCAGCGCGCGACCGCCGGCGCGGCGTCTTCGACCGCCCGTTCCAGCGCCCGGCGCTGCAAGGGGTCGCCGCCCAGGGGATCGCCCGCCGACAGCAGCACCGGCCGGATGCCGCGCAGCCCCATCTGGACCGCCAGATTGGTGCCCAGCACGCCCCAGCCGCTCAACAAGCCGACTTGCCAGGCGATCGCCACCTTGTCCATACAAACCCTCCGCCCAAAAAGCGTTCTGGAAAGGAAATATTAACCGTCTTCGTCTTTCAATCCCACGCGTCATGACAAACCGGGGAAATGCCGTCATCTTCGACGGCGACGCGCCGGCAACCGTCAGGAGGACTGGAAATGTCGCAATTGATGCTGGACCATGTTGGATCCTTGCTGCAGAAGGTTTCGCAGGACCTCCGCCAGGTCGGTGACGCCACCACCACGCAGATGGACGGCGTGATGGAAGTGCTCGACGACGTCGCGGCCAACCTGATGGCCCTGCAGGCGGTGGTCGGCGCGATGCTGAAGAAGTACCCGGTCGACAAGGCCGACGTGCATGCTTGGCTGACCGAGCACGTCAACGAGCGGGGCGCCGCCGAAAAGATCGAGACGATCGCCGACTTTCTGGTCACCTCCAGCAAGTGACGGTTCGGCGCCGGGCTCGCAGGGCAGTCGCCAAGCGAGCGATCGGCGTTGTCCAGTCCCCACGCTCGGGCTGCCGGAACAACCGCATCGACGGATACCAGCGGCAGTCTTGATGATCTCGCATCCACCGCCAATCGCAGTGGTGACCGAGCAAGGCCCAGGTCGGCGCGCCCATGGCGCCGGCCAGATTGGGCACCGAGGTGTCGACGCTGACCACCAAATCCAGCGCGGCGATCGCCGCCGCCGTGTCGGCGAAGTCGCGCAGGCGCGGCCCCAGATCGACGATGCCGGGCGGCGCGTCGGGCGCCCGCAGCGCCTCGGCCGGACCACCCTTTTGCAGCGAGAACAGCCGCACCCCCTCGATCGCCGCCAACGGCGCGAGCAGCGGCAGCGGCACCGCGCGGTCGCGGTTCTCGAGGAAGTCCGGGTTGCCCGACCACACCAGCCCGACCTTCAGCCCATGGCGCCCAGCCAGTTCCGGCGGGGCGACGGCGCCCGGCGGCACCGCGACATAGGGGGCCACCGGCACCCCGTCCCAATCCAGCCGCAGCAGGAAGGGCACGCTGAGCAGCGGCGCCCAGCAATCGATAGGGGGCGGCGGGCCGCCGATCGTCACGACGTGCTCGACGCCCGGAACGGTGGCCATCGCCCGTTCGAGCCCGGCATGGCATTCCAACACCACGCGCCCGCCGCGCGCCGCCACCAGCGCGGCGAAGCGGGCGAAATGCACCACGTCGCCGATGCCCTGCTCGGCGGTCAGCAGGATGCGCCGTCCGTCCAGCGGCCCTCCGTCCCAACGCGGCGACCCGGACGGCGGCGGCGGGGTCTCGGCGCGGCGCAGGCGCCACTCGGCCTCGGCGAAGCCGCGCGCCAGATCGCCCTGGGCGAGCAGCGTGTGCGACAGGTTCCAATGCCCTTCGACGAAGCCGGGATCGAGCGCCAAGGCGCGCTCGTGGCAGGCCGTCGCCTCGGCCAGATCGCCCAGGCGGCGCAGCATGACGCCCAGATTGGTGTGGGCCTGCGGCGAGCCGGGGGCGAGGCGCACGGCGCGGCGGAAAAACGTCACGGATTCGGCCTGGCGATCCTGGCGGTATCGCAGATGGCCCAGGCGAAAGGCCGGCTCGGCCCAGTCGGGGGCCAAGGCGGCGGCGCGCTCCAACAGCGGCTCGGCCCCGGCCGCCCCGCCC
>JADGAL010000284.1:0-437 GCA_015232025.1 Alphaproteobacteria bacterium | reverse complement strand
AAAAGGCGGCCTCGGCGGCGCCCATCTCGGCCAGCACCCCGCCCAGATCGTCGAACACCCGCGGCCGACCCGGCGCGATCTCGACCAGCCGGCGCAGGATGTCGGCGGCGCTCCGCGGATCGCCCATCGACCAGCGGCTGAGCGCCAGAATGTGCAGCAAAGGCGGCGCCTCGGGTTCGCTTTCAAGGCCCAATCCGCACAGCCAAGCCGCCCGCCCCGCGTCGCCATTGCGGAAGGCGGCCAGGGCGCGTTCGGCGAAATGCTGAGCGATCGACTGCATCGCCCGAACCCTAGCACGACCGCCCCGGCGGCGCCAACCGGGGCCGATCGCGCATGACCGACGCCTTCGACGAGCCCGAACGCCTGCTGGCCGAGACGCGCGCCGCGCCGCTCGACGCCGCGCCGTGGCTGGCTTTGGGGCTCGCCCTGCGGCGGCG
>JADGAL010000283.1 GCA_015232025.1 Alphaproteobacteria bacterium | reverse complement strand
CCCGACCAGCCAGCATCCCCGCGTCGACGAGGCGCGCGACGACACCTTGTACGAGCTGGAGATCGCCCTGTCGCAGCTTCCGCCGAAGGGAACCGAGGTGGCGCCCTGGCTGGTCGACCGCATCATGCGCAACCTGCTGGTCGACGCCACCGGCAACACCCACCGCACCGAAATCTGCATCGACAAGCTTTACTCGCCCGATGGCCCGACCGGGCGGCTGGGGCTGGTCGAGTTCCGCGCCTTCGAGATGCCGCCCCATCCGCGCATGAGTCTGGTGCAGCAATTGCTGCTGCGCGCCCTGGTGTCGCGCTTCTGGGATCAGCCCTTTGGCGGCAAGCTGGTGCGCTGGGGCCAGGCCCTGCGCGACCGCTTCATGCTGCCGCATTGGCTGGAGCGCGATCTGGGCGAGGTGGTGGATTTTCTCGCCCAGGGCGGATTCGCCTTCGACCCGGCGTGGTTCGCGCCGCATCTCGAATTCCGCTTCCCTGTGGTGGGCGAGATCGGCCATGCCGGCATCCGGCTGGAGGTGCGCACCGCGCTGGAGCCCTGGCACGTGATGGGCGAGGAGGGCGGGGCCGGGGGCACCGTGCGCTACGTCGATTCCTCGGTCGAGCGCTTGCAGATCAAGGTCTCCAACATGGTCGGCGACCGCTGGGCGGTGGCCTGCAACGGGCGGATCGTGCCGCTGGCGCCGACCGGCGTCTCGGGCGAATGGGTGGCCGGGGTGCGTTACCGCGCCTGGTGGCCGCCGTCCTGCCTGCATCCGACCATCGGCGTGCATTCGCCGCTGGTCATCGATCTGGTCGACCGGGCCAGCGGTCAGGCGGTGGCCGGCTGCACCCACCACGTCGCCCATCCGGGCGGGCGCAACTACCAGACCTTCCCGGTCAATTCGTTCGAGGCCGAGGCGCGGCGCCGCGCCCGCTTCTTCCCATTCGGCCACACCCAGGGGCCGATCGCGGTGCGGGAGGCGAACATCCATCCGGACTACCCAAACACCCTGGACCTTAGGCTAAACTAAGGTGCTTGGGCGGGAGGCGACGATCCACAGGCGGCGTTTCGAGGAGTTCTACCAGCCCCGGCCCGGCATCCACGACGAGATGCTGGAGCCGGGCGCCGGCCCGCGCCCCCATTGGCGCGAATTCACCGACGGCCTGATGCAGCTTCCGCCCGAGGAGCTGCGCCGCCGCTGGGAACTGGGCCAGCGGCTGCTGCGCGAGAACGGCGTCACCTACGACGTGCATGGCGACCCCGATGGGCTGGACCGGCTGTGGCGGCTCGATCCGCTGCCGGTGATCCTGCCGGCGGGCGAGTGGGCCTCGATCGTCGGCGCGGTGCGGCAGCGGGCGACCCTGCTCGATGCCATCCTGGCCGATCTTTATGGGCGGCGCGGCCTGATCGCCAAGGGGCTGGTGCCGGCCGCCTTGCTGCACGCCAATCCCGGTTTCCTGCGGCCTTGCGCCGGCTGGGTGCCCAGCGGGCGGCACTGGCTGCATCACTACGCCGCCGATCTGGCGCGCGGCCCGGACGGCCAATGGCGGGTGGTCGGCGACCGCACCGAAAGCCCGGCGGGGGCCGGCTACGCGCTTGAGAACCGCTCGATCGTCAGCCGCGTGCTGCCCGAGTTCCACCGCGCCCTGCATGTCGAGCGGCTGGGGCCGTTCTTCGACGCGCTGCGCCGCTCGTTGCAGGCGCTCTCGCCGCGCCGCCGCGACGATCCGCGGGTCGTGCTGCTGACCCCCGGCCCCTACAACGAGACCTATTTCGAACACGCCTTCCTGGCCCGTCATCTCGGCGTCACCCTGGTCCAGGGCGAGGACCTGACGGTGCGCGACGACAAGGTCTATCTGAAGGCGCTGACCGGCCTGCAACAGGTCGATGTGATCCTGCGCCGCACCGGCGGCGGCTGGTGCGACCCGCTGGAACTGCGCGGCGATTCGACGCTGGGGGTGGCCGGGCTGCTGCAATCGGCGCGGGCCGGCAACGTGGCGATGGTCAACGCGATCGGCTCGGGGCTGCTGGACGGCGCCTCGATGATGGGCTTCCTGCCCTCGATCGCGCGCGAACTGCTGGCCGAGGAGTTGCTGATGCCCTCGGTGCGGACGCTGTGGTGCGGCGAGCCCTCGGCCTGCCGCGAGGTGCTGGCCAATCTCGACCGGCTGGTGCTGCGGCCCGCCTTCGCCAGCCGCTCGAAGCCGACGCTCGGCGCCACCCTGTCGGCCGCCGAGCGCGAGGCGTTGGGGGCCGTGATCGCCGCCCGCCCGTGGGAATGGGTGGGGCAGGAGATGGGCGGCAACGCCACCGTGCCGGTGTGGGTCGAGGGCCGGCTGGAACCCCAGCACGCCGTGCTGCGCGTCTTCGCGGTGGCCACCGAGCGCGGCTGGGAGGTGATGCCGGGCGGGCTGGTGCGCGTCTCGCCCGAGGCCGATCTGCTGGCGGCGCGGCTGCAAAGCGGCGGCGGCGGCAACAAGGACGTGTGGATTTTGTCGGACGAGCGGCGCGACCCGGCGGCGGCCGAGCGCGGCCGCGCCCCGGTGGTCAAGCTGACCCGCGACAACCGCGACCTGCCCAGCCGGGTGGCCGACAACATGTTCTGGCTGGGCCGCTATCTCGAACGCTGCGAGGCGATCACCCGCCTGCTGCGCACCAGCTTGCGCCACGCCGAGGACAGCTTGCACCAGACCGACAGCGGCCACGGCAAGGCGCTGCTGCGCGCCATGAAGCCGTTCGGGCTGGGGCTGCCCGACACCCTGGCCGAACTGCCCAAGCGCATCGCCGAGGGCGGGCTGTTCACCTCGGTCGAGCGGCTTTTGCTGGTCGGCACGCATCTGCGCGACCGGCTGTCGATCGACACCTGGCGCGCCTTGCAGCGCCTGCGCGAGGAGGTGGCGCTGCTCGAATCCGAACCGGCCGACGGCGATCTGATCGGCCGGCTGGGCGCCGTGGTGCTGACCATCGAGGCGGTCAGCGGCCTCGCCATGGAGAACATGACGCGCGGGCCGCAATGGCTGTTCCTCGATTCCGGCCGGCGGCTGGAGCGGGCCATCGCCATCGTCGACACGGTGTCGGGCGCGGTGGCCGGGGTCGAGGGCGAGGACGACGTGCCGCTCGACCTGTTGCTGGAGATCTGGGACAGCGTGATGACCTACCGCTCGCGCTATCTCGCCTCGCCGCGTCTGGCGGGGGTGCTCGATTTGCTGCTGTGCGACGAAAGCAACCCGCGCTCGCTGGGCTTCCAGTTGGCCGTGCTGTCGCGCCACGTCGACAGCCTCGCCACGCTGGGCGGGGCCAGCGGCTTCTTCCAGCCCGAGCAGCGTTTGATGACCATCCTGTGCGGCACCATCCGCACCACCGAGGTGCTGGTCCTTTCGAAATGGGACGAGGACGCCGCCGGCTACGAGGACGCCGAGCGGCTGCTCGATTTCCTGCGCAGCCGGTTGTGGCAATTGTCCGAGGAAATCTCGCGCACCTATTTCACCCATGCGCAATGGCGGCTGCCCACCCCGCCGATGGAGGCGCTGCCGTGAAATTCCGCGTCCGCCACCTGACCACCTACCGCTATGGCGAGGCGGTGCAGTTGTCGCACCACGCCGCGCACCTGCGGCCGCGTCCGGTGCCCGGCCAGACGGTCGGCGCGGTGACCGTGGCGATCCGCCCGGAACCGGCCGTGCTGCACGACGGCCGGCGCGATTATTTCGGCAATCCGACCACCTTCTTCACCATCCAGGAGCCGCACCGCACGCTGGAGGTCGAGGCGTCGTTCTCGGTCGAGACGGGGCCGCGAAAGCCGCCGCCGCGGGTCGCCGTCGCCTGGGACGCCGTCCGGCCGGCCGCCGAGGCGATGGATTTCCTGTTCGATTCGCCGCAGGTGCCCTGCCTGGCCGAGGCGGCCGACTACGCCGCGCCCAGCTTCCCGCCCGGCCGGCCGCTGGTCGAGGCGGCCCTGGACCTGTCGGCCCGCATCCACGCCGATTTCGCCTTCGACGCCGACGCCACCACCGTGGGCACCCCGCTGGCCACCGTGTTCGAGGAACGGCGCGGCGTCTGCCAGGACTTCGCCCACGCCGGCATCGCCTGCCTGCGCGCCATGGGCCTCGCCGCGCGCTATGTCAGCGGCTACATCCGCACCACGCCGCCGCTTGGCCAGGAACGACTGGTCGGCGCCGACGCCAGCCACGCCTGGCTGTCGGTTCATCTGCCCGGCTGGGGCTGGCTCGATCTCGACCCCACCAACGACGCGATGGCCGGGTCCGAGCACGTCGTCGTCGCCTGGGGCCGCGACTACGACGACGTCAGCCCCCTGCGCGGCGTCGTGCTGGGCGGCGGCGACCACAAGGTCGAGGTCGCGGTGGACGTGGTCGAGGAGGAGGGGCAGGGGAATCGGGTGAACGGATTATTTGGCGATGAGGCTTGCAAGGAAGTCGTCATCCCAGGCGGCGACCTTGCGGCGGAGGCGGAGGGAATCCTTGCCCGGCGCCTTGCGGATCAGGTTGTGGGCCATGTGCTTCAGGGTCGTGAAGTTGGCGGGAGCATTCTCGGTTCGCACCCTGCATTCGTCATCGCGGAAGACCATGTCCATCACCCAGTGCAGGCTGTTCTCGATGGCCCAATGGCTTCTGATGATCGGACCGACCAGGGCGGCGGCGAGCACCAATGATGTGATGTAAAAGCGTGTC
>JADGAL010000282.1 GCA_015232025.1 Alphaproteobacteria bacterium | reverse complement strand
ACCTTCCGGGTCGTGATCGCCATGCTCAGCGCGTCGAGGGCGTCGTGTTGCCCCCGTCCCGGGCGGAATCCGTATGAGAGCCCGAGGAAGTCCTCCTCGTAGATCGCGTTCAGGATATCCACCACCGCCCGCTGGACGATCTTGTCCTCCAGCGCGGCGATCGCCAGCGGCCGCATCCGGCCATCCGGCTTCGGGATGAGGTGCCGTCGCGACGGCTGGGCCCGGTACGCTCCGCTGTGAACCTGGTGGTGAAGGACGGCCAGCCGGCTTTCCAGCCCCTCGCCGTACTCGTCCCAGGTCACTCCGTCCACCCCGGCCGCCGCATCCCGCTTCAGGCGCATGTACGCCCGCCGCAGAAGATCGACGTCAAGGTGGTGGAGGAGCGCGGTGAACCTCGTTGCCTTTCCCTGCCGAGCGGTTCTTCGCACGCGATCCAGTCCGGGGGACACGCTTTCCCAGCTCGGGGTCCGGTGCGTGTCGGTCGGGATCGCGTTCCCCTCGGCCCCTCCCCTTCGCTCCACCCACTCCGCCGTCGGATCGGAGGCGTTCGCGGGCTTCGTCGCTACTATGGGAGGGTCTGACTTCTTTCGTCCGTTCATCGTCGGCTTCGACCTCCTCGGCCTTCCCGACGCGGACCGGCGGGCGTAAGCCCCCGGCCGGGCGAGAGATATCCCGGTTCCCGCGCGTGGAGCTTGCGCGCATGCTGGGGTCTGCGACCTCGCGGGGTCGGCCGGGCGCTGGCGATCTCGCCCCCGGCCGTGTGGCCTTCCGCACAGGACAACGGCGTCGGCACCCCGGATGAACACATTTCGCGGCTCAATAGCCCAGCCTACGCATACCCCTGTCAACGCTTCGCCAGGAACCTCGCGGCTCCGTGTCGCATGACTCGGGGGCCAGTGTGGTACGCTCTCCCTTCACTGCACGGGACTTTCACCCGCTGCTCCACGCCGGTCTCCCGGCGCACTGTCCTTGGTGTTTCCCCACCTGCTTTCCACTAGGCGAGACAAGCAAATGGCTCGCCGGTAGGATAAGGGCGTAGGCCCATGAGGGGTGCACCATGAACGCGAACAAGAAAGTCTACACGGGCGACGGCGGCGACATCCCGGCAATGGGACTGGTCAAGAACGCCCGCATGATCAATCACGAAAAGCCGACCGACGAAGTCGCGCTTCGGGCGCGGGTCCAATCCCAAGTCGGTGCGCTCGACGCCACGGTCTCGGCGGACTTCGACAAGTGGGTCAGGTAAGCGCCAAATGCCGAGGGATTCAGGAGAGGCTGGACGCCCTCGCCTGCTTGCCGACGGAGTGGCTCGCTCGGTTTCCACCCAGTTAGGGGGGCGTCTTAGGAAATATCAGGAGCGGAGGGCGGCGGCGCGCTCCCGGCGGCAGGCCTCGATCTCGGCTTCGATCTCGTCTTCCGTGATGGTGACGTCGGCGCGTCGCACGGCGTCGTGAACGCCGTCGAGCGCCGCGCGCGGGTCACTGTCGAACGAGGTCGTTGCGGGCAAGCGCATGGGCGTATTCCTTGGCCGATGACCAGGACACGATATCGCATTCCGCACGGCGCCGCGACAAGATCAAGGCTGCCGCGTCAACCCCTTCAGCAGGCCGTCGAGAATCTGCTGCTCGACCCGCGGCGCCGGGGCGGCGGCGGGGGGTGGGGGCTGGTCGCCGCCTTGCTGCGTGGCGGGGGCCGATTTGCGTTGCAGGGCGCCCTGCAACGCCTTGCCGATGTCGCCCGCCTTGCCGCCCAGCGCGCGGCCCATGCCTTTGCTGACCAGCCAGGCTTGAAGCTGGTTGGCGTCGAAATTGCGGCGCGGGTCGTCGAGCGGGCCGTCCAGGCGCACGATGAAGGGTGGTGCCTGGGGGTGGTCGGTCATCGTGAATTCCAGCCGGGTGTCGAGCAGCCAGGCCGGCAGGTCGATGCGGGTGGTTCCGTCGACGCGGGCGCCTTGGGCGTCGATCAGGATGTCGCGGCTGGTGATCACGCCGCGCTCGGCGCCGAAGGTGGCGTTCAGGGTGCGGAACGGCGTCTGCCCGCCGCCCAGCCCGGCCTGCAACAGGCCCAGCACGCTGGTCACGTTGTCGAGATCGCTGAGTTGGCGGCTGATGCGCTGCACGTCGAAGCCCTGCTACAAGCCATCGCGCACGTCCAGGCGGCCCTCGCCGCCCAGATTGGCGGCCCAGGCGGCGGTGCTGCCGCCAAAGCTGGCGAAGCGCGTCTCGGCGGTCATCACGCCGCGCACCACGTCGATGCCGGCCGCCGTCGCCAGCAGGCCCGAGACCTGCGCGTCGTCGACGCGGCCCTGGCCGGCCAGCGCGCCATTGGCGGCAAGCTGGGCGGTCATCTGGAACGGCCCGCCGAACAGCGTGCCGGTGAAGCGGTTCAGCCGCGCCGCGCCATCGGCGACCCCTAAGCCCAGCGAGGCCCGCTCGACCCGCCAATCGCGCCAACTCACCGCCTGGGCGTCGAGCGTGATGTCGGCGCCCAGGGCGCGCAGCCAGCCGAGATCGATCGGCTCGGCCGACCATGGCCCGCTGATGGCGGCGAGTTGCTGATCGCCGCCGCGCCGGGCGGCGGCGCGCATCAGCAGCCGGTCGAAGGGATGCGGCGCCAGCCCCGCCTGACGATCCGAGCCCACGAAGGCGTCGAGCGGAATCTCGCCGGCGGTCAGCGCCGCCGTCACGATCGGCACCGCGCCGTTCAGGGCGATTCGCACCTGACCGGCCAGCGCGGCGGGGCCGGCGGTCAGCCGCATGTCGTCGAAACTGGCCTGGGCCTCGTCGCCGGTCAGCCGCCCGGCCAGCGCGAAGGGGCCCGAGGCGGGACGGAAGCCATCGGTCAGGCCGCGCGCCAGGGCGGCGATGTTGGGGTGCTCGGCTTCGATGGCGAAGTCGTAGCGGGGCCGCATCGGCAGGCCGCTCAGCACGCCATCGGCGACCAGCGTGGCGCCCGCCGCGTTCGAGCGGCTGCGCACCTCCAGCCGCTCCAGCGTGCCGTTCAAGACGCCGGCCAACGCCAAGTCGTTCAGCCGGGTCGGGCCTTGCGCGCCGAGCAGGCGCATCAGCTTGGCGGGATCGTCGCTGCGCAGATCGTATTCCAGCCCATCCAGCGAGGGATTGCCGGGCAGGTCGCGGATCAAACCGGCCAGACGCAGCTCGGCGCCGGCCACGTCGCTGGCCTTGGCCTCGCGCAGGGTCAGATCGCCGCCCATCAGGGTGGCCTCGATCTGGGCGTCCTGCACGGCGACCCCGCCCAGGGTGATCTGACCCAGGCGCAGGCGCACATTGGCGTCGACCTCGCCCAGCGCCGAAAGGCCGCCGCTTTCCGGTGGGGGCGGAGATTGCGGCGCGGGCGCGGGCGCGGCGGCCGGCGTGGCCTCGCGGCCGCGATAGGCGTCGAGATTGAGGCTGTCGAGCACCAGATTGGCGGAAAAGGCCACGCGGCCCATCGGACGCACGATCAGCGCGCCGTCGACCCGCGAGGTGTCCAGGCGCACATCCAGCTTTGAAACCTGGATTTCGTCGGGCCGGCCCTCGACATGGCCGCTGGCCGCGAATTTGCGCAGGCGGTCGGCGGGAACCGTCGAGACGTCGACGCCCATCCACTCCAGCGCGGCGCGCAGATTGTCCGAACTGGTTTCGACGTCGCCCTCGATGTGCGGCTGGCCGCCGCGCGTCGTCAGCAGGCCGAACAGCCCGACCTCGGTACCCCCCGGCAACTGCGCCGAGGCCTGGTTGAGGGTCAGCACGCCGCCCGACAACGCGGCGTTGAGGCGGGCTTGGCGGACCAGCGCCTTGCGCACCACCACCGATTCGGCGTGAAGATCGAGATTGACCAGAACGCCGTCGGGCAGGGCGAAGGGCCGCGGCCCACGCTCCTCGGCCGGCTTGCGCTCGGGCGGCAGCAGGCGTAGCGAGGCGCCCGGATCGCCACGCTCGGGCAGCGGCGGGGCGGCCTTGCGCTCCGCGACGGGAGCGGTCTTGACCGGCTTGAAGTCCTTGCCGCCCGACAGCCAGTCGTCGACGTCGAAACGGTTGAAGGCCAGCGCCAGATCGATCTGCGGCGTCTCGCCCAGCAAGACGGCGACGCCGCCGGTTCCCTGGCTTTCGCCGATGCGCAAGCTCATATCGTCGAGACTGGCCCGCTCGCCCGCCGCCAGCAGGTTGCCTTCGACCTGGAAGGCGCCGGACATCGCCTGCGGCAGGGTTTGCGCCTCGGCGCTCAGCGCGCCCAGCGCGGCGGCCAGGTTGTTGCCCGCCAGGGTGAGGCGTCCCTTGAACGATCGCGCGCCGTCCTGTTCGCGAATTTGCCCCGAAAGCTTTCCCTCGGCGCCGGCCGCCGGCAGCTTGATGGACACGGTCAGCGGAACCGGCGTCTCGACCAGTCGGCCCGCCGACACCTCGAAGGACAGCGGCCGGCCGCGAAAGCCGGCTTGGCCGACCATCTTGAACGGGCCTTGCAGGGATTCGGCCGAAATTGCCGCGTCGATCGCGTCGAGGGCGATCGGCTGGGCGTCGGGGCGCAGATAGACCAGCCGGCCGTTCTCGATGGTCATGCGTTCCAGCGCGATGGCCGATCCACCCCCGCCCTGGTCGCCGGGGGGCGGTTCGCCGGTGGCGTCGGACCGCTTTTCGCCCAGTTCCCAGTTGCGCTGGCCGGACGCGGTCTCCTCGA
>JADGAL010000281.1 GCA_015232025.1 Alphaproteobacteria bacterium | reverse complement strand
CCGTCTGCAAGGGGCTGGCGCCCCATTGGCGGCGCGGCACCCCGGCCCTGATCGGGGCCAAGGGCATCGAGGAAGGCTCGTTCCTGCTGCTGACCGAGGTGCTGGCCGAGGCGCTGCCCGAGGCGGTGCCCGCCGTGCTGTCCGGCCCGACCTTCGCCGCCGAGGTGGCGCGCGGCCTGCCCACCGCGGTCAGCGTCGCCTGCGCCGATCAGGGGCTCGGCCGCCGCATGGTCGAGGCGCTGGGCACCCCCTCGTTCCGGCCCTATTGGGGCGACGATCCGCTGGGCGCGCAGATTGGCGGCGCCGTCAAGAACGTGCTGGCCATCGCCTGCGGCATCGTCGCGGGCCGCCAATTGGGCGACAACGCGCGCGCCGCCCTGCTGACCCGCGGCATGGCCGAAATCCTGCGCCTCGCCGAGGCCAAGGGCGGCCGCCGCGAAACCCTGATGGGCCTGTCGGGCCTGGGCGATCTGATCCTCACCGCCACCTCGACGCAATCGCGCAACACCTCGCTGGGCATGGCGCTGGGCGAGGGACGCGGCCTCGATTCGGTGCTGTCGGAACGCCGCACCGTCGCCGAGGGCGTCTATACCGCCCGCTCGGTGATCGGCCTGGCGAACCGCCTGGGCGTCGAGATGCCACTGTGCGCCGCGGTTGATGCGGTGCTGCACCGCGGCGCCGATTTGGACGAAACGATCCGCGGCCTGCTGGCGCGGCCCTTCAAGGCCGAAATCGGGTAAAATAAGGAGAATTTTCATGCCCCTGTTCGTGGTGACCTGCGTGGACAAGCCCGGCCACGCGCCGGTGCGCGCCGCCAATCGCGACGCCCATCTGGACTTCGTGCGCGCCGCCGGGCGCGCGGTGGTGGTGGCCGGTCCGACCCTGACCGACGACCTGGCGGGGATGAACGGCAGCGTGCTGGTGCTCGACTTCCCCGACCGCGCCGCCGTCGAGGCGCATCTGGCGCGCGATCCCTACAGCTTGGCGGGTCTGTTCGAAAGCGTTACGATCAGGCCGTTCAAGCTGGTGATCGACAATCGCTGATGGCCCATTGGCTGCTCAAGACCGAACCCGGCGCCTGGTCCTGGGCGGACCAGCGGCGGGTGGACGTCGAGCCCTGGACGGGCGTGCGCAACTGGCAAGCGGCGCGCCATTTGAAGGCGATGCGCCTGGGCGATCGCGCCTTCTTCTATCATTCGGTGGCGGAGCGCCGCATCGTCGGCGTGGTCGAGGTGGCGCGCGAGGCCTATCCCGACCCCACCGACCCCAGCGGCCGATTCGTCTGCGTCGACGTCCGGGCGGCCGAGGCGCTGCCCCGTCCGGTCACCCTGGCCGAGATCAAGGCGGACCCCGCCCTAGGCGAGCTGGCGCTGGTGCGTCAGTCCAGGCTTTCGGTGATGCCGATCGACGACCAATCCTGGGCGCGAATCCGCCGGATGGGCGGGCTCGATCCATGACCCCCCTCTGCCCCGTCGAGTCGATCGAGGACCCCGGTTCGGCTGGTTTCGTCATCGAAACGACGGACGGCCGCAAGCGGGCGATCATGGTCGTTCAGGCGAATGGCCACTTGCGCGGCTATGTCAACCACTGTCCGCACCGCGGGCATCCCCTGGATTTCACGCCGGGGCGCTTTCTCGACATGACGCGGACTTTCGTGCTGTGCGCCAGCCACGGGGCGTTGTTCTCGGTCGAAACCGGACGCTGCCTGGCCGGTCCCTGCCTGGGCGACGGCCTCGATCCGGTGGCCCTGGTGGTCGCCGGGGGCATGATCATGGTCGAAACGACATAAGGGCGGGATACCGCTTTCGTAAAGTTGCGCCATGCACCCCGGGAATAGTTGGTTCATGCGTCACGGCCTTGTTTCGCAGTGCAAAATTGACCATACTTGCCCGCTATTAAGCCTTAGGGATTTGGATGGCGCCTTCGGCTAAGCCATGCCCGTCCCAACAACAGGGAGATCCTGGCCAACATGTCCGAGACGCATGTATTCCCCGTTCCCGCCGAGGTCGCCAAGTCGGCCTGGGTGGATGAAAAGAAGTATGTCGAGATGTATGACCGCTCCGTCAAGGACCCGGAAGGCTTCTGGGGCGAGCATGGCAAGCGAATCGACTGGATCAAACCCTATACCAAGGTGAAGGACACCTCGTTCTCGGGCGACGTTCACATCCGCTGGTACCATGACGGTACGCTGAACGCCTCGGTGAACTGCCTGGACCGCCATCTCGCGACGCGCGGCGACCAGACGGCGATCATCTGGGAGGGCGACAGCCCCGACGAAAGCGCCCACATCACCTATCGCGACCTGCACCAGCGGGTTTGCCGCCTGGCCAACGCCATGGAGACGATGGGCGTCAAGAAGGGCGACCGGGTGACCATCTATCTGCCGATGATCCCCGAGGCCGCCGTGGCCATGCTGGCCTGCGCCCGCATCGGCGCGGTCCATTCGGTGGTGTTCGGCGGCTTTTCGCCCGACAGCCTGGGCGGTCGCATCCAGGATTGCGACTCGAACCTGCTGATCACGGCGGACGAGGGTCTGCGCGGCGGCCGCAAGGTTCCGCTGAAGGCCAACGCCGACAAGGCGGTGGAGAACTCGCCGTCGATCAAGAACGTGATCGTGGTCAAGCGCACCGGCGGCGACGTCCCCATGAAGGCCGGTCGCGACGTCTGGTATCACGACGTCTGCGGCGCCGCCTCGCCCGAGCACAAGCCGGCCGAGTTGAACGCCGAGGACCCGCTGTTCATCCTTTACACCTCGGGTTCGACCGGCAAGCCGAAGGGGGTGCTGCACACCACCGGCGGCTACATGGTCTATGCCTCGATGACGCATCAATACGTCTTCGACTACAAGGACGGCGAGGTCTATTGGTGCACGGCGGATGTGGGCTGGGTGACCGGCCACAGCTACATCCTGTACGGGCCGCTGGCCAATGGCGCGATCAGCCTGATGTTCGAGGGCGTGCCCAACTACCCCAGCGTCTCGCGCTTCTGGGAAGTGGTCGACAAGCACAAGGTCAACATCTTCTACACCGCCCCCACCGCCATCCGCGCCCTGATGCGCGAGGGCGAGGAGCCGGTGCGCAAGACCAGCCGCAAGTCGTTGCGCCTGTTGGGTTCGGTCGGCGAGCCGATCAATCCCGAAGCCTGGATGTGGTACTACAACGAGGTGGGTGACGCCCGCTGCCCGATCGTCGACACGTGGTGGCAGACCGAGACCGGCGGCATCCTGATCACCCCGCTGCCGGGCGCCACGCCGCTGAAGCCCGGTTCGGCCACCCGTCCGTTCTTCGGCGTGCAGCCGCTGATGGTCGACGCCGAAGGCAACGAGCTGAAGGGCGCCTGCGAGGGCAATCTGTGCATCTCGGATTCCTGGCCGGGGCAGATGCGCACCGTCTATGGCGATCACGAGCGTTTCGTGCAGACCTACTTCACCACCTACAAGGGCTTCTACTTCACCGGCGACGGCGCGCGCCGCGACGAGGACGGCTATTACTGGATCACCGGCCGCGTCGACGACGTGATCAACGTGTCGGGCCACCGCATGGGCACCGCCGAGGTGGAAAGCGCCCTGGTCGCCCATCACAAGGTCGCCGAGGCCGCCGTGGTCGGCTATCCGCACGACATCAAGGGCCAGGGCATCTACGCCTATGTCACCTTGAAGACGGGCGAGAAGGCGACCGAGGAACTGCGCAAGGAACTGGTCAACTGGGTGCGCAAGGAGATCGGTCCGATCGCCTCGCCGGACCTGATCCAGTGGGCGCCGGGCCTGCCCAAGACCCGCTCGGGCAAGATCATGCGCCGCATCCTGCGCAAGATCGCCGCCAACGAGTTCGACGCGCTGGGCGACACCTCGACCCTGGCCGATCCGGCCGTGGTCGACGATCTTGTCGAGAACCGTCAGAACAAGGCGTAAGCCTTCGACGATGGATCAGGGGGGCGGTTTTCCGCCCCCCTTTTTTTATCGCCCGCCGAAAATGGCGGTGCCGATCCGCACATGGGTGGCGCCTTCGCGGATGGCGATTTCGAAGTCGCCGCTCATGCCCATGCTTAGAACGGCCAGCCGGTTGCGCTCGGCGATGGCGCGCAGCAGCCGGAAATGCGGCGCGGGGTCGGCGTCGAAGGGCGGGATGCACATCAGGCCGGTCACCGGCAGTCCCAGATGGTCGCGGCAGTCGGCGATGAACGAATCGGCGCGCTCGGGCGCGATGCCGGCCTTTTGCGGCTCGGCGCCGGTATTGACCTGGACCAGACAGGCGGGCCGGCGGTTCTGGCGCGCCATTTCGGCGGCCAAAGCGAGGGCGAGCCGCGGGCGGTCCAGGGTTTCGATCACGTCGAACAGGGCCACCGCCTCGCGCGCCTTGTTGGTCTGCAACGGCCCGATCAGGTGGAGTTCGATGTCGGGATTCGGGGCCTTCAGGGCCGGCCATTTGGCCTGCGCCTCCTGGACCCGGTTCTCGCCGAACACCCGCTGACCGGCGGCCAGGGCGGGGCGGATGCGGGGCGCGTCGTGGGTTTTGGAAACCGCCACCAGCGTCACCGGCCGCCCCGAAGCGGCGCGCGCGACGGCATCGCGCACGGCGCGCAGGTTGGCTTCGACCTCGGCGTCTTCCATGGCGGCCTCGCGCGGGTTAGGGTGGGGAATGGCTTCGAAGCTAGCAGAGATGGCGCGGCGGCTCAATTCGCGGCGC
>JADGAL010000280.1 GCA_015232025.1 Alphaproteobacteria bacterium | reverse complement strand
AGGAATGTATCCCCTAACCTCCTCCTGGACTCGGGCGATGACGTTGCGCAGGGGCTCGAGATGGATTGTGCCGCTCTGTTCCACTGTCATGACAAAGCCACCGCCTTTTTCCATGCCAAGGTTGGATCGGATTTGAGATGGAACCACGATACGCCCATTAGCGGCCATGGTGACGTGATACTCATTCATGTCGAAGCCTCATCGCGTGTCATTGCAGGCAATATGACACTCCACTCATTGATATTCAATGTGCCGACAGGGGCGGTCTGAACACGATCGTGTGCACATGAACCCCCCAATCGGCGGATGTCGGCGCTTCAGCCCAACTGGGCGGGCGATACGGAGTCCGGAAGATCGAACGTGACGACGATCTCGCCGTCCGTCGGGGCGGGCAGCGGCGCCTCGAAGCGCTGTCGCTGGGCGTTCGCCCGAAACACGCGTTCGGCGGCCGGGGCGCCGTTGAGCCCGATCAACAGCCGCTGCTCCGCCAAACCGTGGTCGGCGGCGAGGAAGGCGGTGACGTCGAAGGTCACGCTGGAGGGTGCGGCCTTGCCCTGGGGCAGCCGGCAGCGAAAGGTCGCCTGGACGCCCTCCGTCCAACGACCGGCCGCTTCCGGGGTGGAAAAGCCGCTCAAGAAATGCGGATCGATCAGGCCCTTTTCGCTGAAGTCGACGACTTCGACGCACTCTTTCCCCACGCCCAGGATGTCGGCCGCGCACCGCGCGTTGACCAGAGTCATGCCGGATTGCGAGGAAAACCGCCGGCAGGCGGGCAGATCGAATTTCGAGCCCCGCATGGTGACGATGACGTTCGCGTCCGTCACGCCATCGAAGGCGCCGGTCATATGCGTGATGTCTGTCCAAGTGTACCTTAGGCGTTCGGCCTTCAATATTCCGAGGCTAAACATGTAATCGACGGTCGGATTATCCTTTATCAATCCAGCGACGATATTTTGTCCGCCATCCTTCCATGGAACATAGGTCTCGTTGAGCATCTTTAGCTGGCGTTCCAAAGGAACGATTTTGGACAGATTCATCAATTCCTTTTCAGGAAGGGCGGTGTGGAACCCGGTGGCGACCAAGGCCGCCGGCCCGATCAGGCGGACCAGCCCATCGGCCGCCGAGAAGGCGGGCCGGCGCGGGATAAGCGCCACCCCGACCGGCGCCAGCACGAACATCGCGGAGATCAGCGAGAAAACGTATTTTTTACAGCTATAGGCGTTGGAGTAGCCCAGTTTCATCGCGCCGATTTGGCACAGACACAACAGCGCCGTCGCCGCTCCATAAAGCGCCAGGTATTTCACCGCGGCATGGCCGCGCCGGGCCGCCTCGTCGAATCGCGACCACGCCGTCAAGAGCGCTCCGGCCAGGGCGAGCACCGCGACGCACAGGCCGGCAAGGGTGGCCATGTCGGAGAACGCGCCGACATCGAGGTCGCCATCGTTGCCGGCGATCATCGTCATGGCGCGGAAGCTGGGATGGAGGACCGCCACACCGGCGGCGGCGGCGACCGTCACGACGCCCATCGCCATGCTTCGCCACATGCCGGGCCGCCGAACCTCCCGCAGAACGTCGAACCCGACGGAACAGGCGAAGAAGCCAAGAAAGATGACGGCCGACAGCATGTGAACGGTCGCCAAGGCGGCGATCAGGCCCGCGGCGGCGGACAGGCGAGCGCCGAGGCCCGCACCCGATTCCGCCAATTTGGCCCAGGCGATCACCGCCCACACGCACAGGGCCTGCCCAACCAACTGGGCGAAGAAGTGTCCGGCGACGAGTTCACCGCCATGCGCCGGTAGGTCGAAGGAAACACGATTCAGGGCCAGCAGCGCGATCAGCCCCCCACCGGCGATGGACGCCGTGGCGGGCGGCAGGGTGAAAACCGCCGTCGCCGCCGCCATCCAGACGCCCGCCAGGGCAAGCGGCGCGACGAGCTGCATGCCGATCAGCGACGAGTCGAAAATCCGCCCCAAGATGGCCGCCGCCAAATGGCTAGCCGGGGGATAGTAGTTCATCTCGCCGAGGCTCAGATCGAAGATGTCGAAATTCAGATGGACCTTTCCCGCTTCCGGCAGGTGGAAGAATAGACCTTTCTCACTCAGGCGCTCGACCAGGGCGTAATGATGGGCAAGGTCGACGGACCCCAGCCAGATCGGGTCGATGTTGATGGCCACGAGCGACACGGCGCAGATCGCCATAAGCCACCGGCCGCTTTCCCGCGCCGTCATGGGGCGGCTGGCGCGAGCGGAATGGGCAGGGCGGGAATGCCGCGCCGGCTAAACCAGAAGGCCCCTTCGGCGACGAGATCGACCTGCCAATCCCGCAAATCGACCCCGGCCGGCAACGTGTAGTCGATCCGCATCACCAGGCTGTGGCCGGGGATCAGCGTTTCGATCAGCGGGTGGCGTTCCGCGCATTCGACGAAGGCCGGCGAACCCGGCTCGCCGCGCCGCAGCGCCAGAGTGACCTGGCCGACATCGCTTGGCCGATGGCTGAGCCTCGTCCGGCCCGTGTTGGTCAGGCGAACGACCAGCGACGCGGCGCGGGCGCGTTGGTCAATCGCCCCCGAGATCAAGTCGAGCGTGACGCCGGTGACATGGTCAAGGTCGGTACAGTCGGGATAGAGGATTTCCGCGATGCTCGGCCGACGGGCGGTCAAATTGTTCAGGCTGGTCAACGGAGGCCCGAAGGCCCGGAGCGGAGAATCCAGATCCCGCTCGCCAAAGAAGCCGTTCACCCCGGTGAAGCGTTGGATGTCGATGAAGCCGAACTCACGCAGCAATTGATCCAAATATTGCGCTGTGAACGGGTTCTCGACGACGCCGAATTTTTCCATTTCGTCGAGCAACGCCCGCTCCATTTGTGGACAGTCGGGCCGCCACGCGGCTTCGACGATTCCAAGATTGCCGCCGGGCGCCAGAAAGCGAAAACAGTTGGACAAGGCGGCACGTTCGTCCACGACATGGTGGAGAACGTCGAAGAACAGGATCGCGTCGAAACTCCGTTCGGGAAAATCCGCCTCTTCGAGCGGCGCGCCATGAAAGCGGACGGATGGCGGAGCTGAGCGCCGGTAATGGGCGGCAAGCGAGTCGCATCGCGCCCTCGCGATGTCGGCCAGATCGGCGGCGGGTTCGATGACGTCGACCGAGTGGCCAAGCATCACCAGGATTTCGGTGATCCATCCGGGGCCGCCGCCGATTTCCAGAACCCGGCCGTTCCGCGGCACCGCCATGGCCTGGAGAATGTTCAGCAGATCGTACATCAGGCGGAAATATTGCGGGTTGCCGGGGGTCGGATCGAACGGCTTGTAACGAAGCCAATCCGCCTCGCCGTCGGAGAGTTTGGAGACATAGGCGCGGGCGGCGTCGATGGCGCCCCGGTAATCCACCGCGCGGTCGCCAAGGAAGCGTTGATGGGGCGCCTTCATGACAAGAACTCCGAGCCCAGGATGGCGTCGCGCACCTGGAGCGCGCTTTGGGACCATGATTGGCGCGGCATGTCGGCCGATGGGGGCGCGCCGCCATCCCGCCACGCCGTCAACCAGCGCTCGACGGCGCGGGCCAGGTCCTCGGGCGCCTCTCCGCGGAAATAGCTGGCATGGGCGCCCGCCACTTCGCGGAACACCGCCAAGTCGCGGGCCAGGATCGGCAGCCCGTGCTGCGCCGCTTCGATCAGCGGCAGGCCGAAACCCTCGCCGTAGGACGCGGCGATCAGGCAGGTCGAGGCCGTGTAGACCTCTTCGAGAAACTCGTCGCTCACGTCTTCGAGCCAGAACAGTTGGCGGCCGAGCCGGGGATGCGCGCGCAACCGCGCCACCGTATCGGGAATGTCGCGCCGCATGGCGTCGGGCAGCCCACGCCACCCTTCGGCGCCGGCGATCACCAAATTCACCGCGACCCCTTTGGCCCACAAATCATCGAAGGCGGCGAGAATCTGGGGATGGCCCTTGCGAGGCTCCACCGTCCCGACCATCAGGAAGGTCGGCGCCCGCGCCATCAGCCGCGCGATGGCCGAGGCATCCGGTGGGCGCCCCTTGGTCGGGCGGGAGTTCTGGAAATCGGAACCCAGGTGGAACCAGCCGATGCGCGGCGGGCGATGGCGCTGGCGCCGCTGCAGGGGCATCCAGCGCTCGACCTCGTCGGCCACCGCGCGCGAAATGCAGATCACGCCGTCCGCCGCCCTGGCGACGACCTCGGCCCATTCGGTGAATCCAAACCGCCCCGGCGGGAACATCTCGGGCATTGAAATCGGCAACAGGTCGTACACCACGAAATGGAGCGCGACGCCCTGGTCGCGCAGACGCGAGAACACGTCCGCCTGGTCGGCCGCGACGGCGATCGCGCCGGTGAAATCGGCGATCAGCAGGATGTCGCCCGCCTCGAATTCGGCCGCCTCGTCGGCGATCCAGTCGTCCGGCATGTCCATCAGCCGCGAGGTCCAACGGCGGGCGTGGCGGTAACGCCAGGCGCCCCCGGCGTCCGATAGGACGACCGGCTCGACGCGGTAGCCGGCCGGCGGATGCGCGAGCAAGGCCAGCGTCAGCGCCCGCACCACGCGCTGAATCCCGGTCTTGAGATCGCCGCGGGCGGTCGCCGACACATCCACCAGCAATTGCCGGCCGGATCGTCGGCGGGGCAGCGCGCGGGCGATGTCGGAGGCCAGCCTTAGCCGTTCCGGCTCGCTCGG
>JADGAL010000027.1 GCA_015232025.1 Alphaproteobacteria bacterium | reverse complement strand
GATTTCGAAGCGGCGGCCGGGCTGCCGCTGGCCGAAGTGGTGCCCGAGATGGCCGATGTGCTCGATCAGGTGCGGCGCCGGCCCGACCGCCTGCTGCAAGCCGAGGTCATGCTGCCGCGCGCCGACCAGACCCGCGTGCTGCTGGTGCGGGTCGCCGCCGAACGGCTGGACTCCGAGGTGATCGGCTACGTCGTCACCTTCGACGACATCACCGAACTGGTCAACGCGCAGCGCAAGGCGGCCTGGGCCGATGTGGCCCGGCGCATCGCGCACGAGATCAAGAACCCGCTGACCCCCATCCAGCTTTCGGCCGAGCGGCTGAAACGCAAATACCAGCGCCAGATCCAGACCGACGTCGAGACCTTCGTCACCTGCACCGACACCATCATCCGTCAGGTGGGCGACATCGGCCGCATGGTCGACGAGTTTTCGGCCTTCGCCCGCATGCCGGCCCCGGTGATGCGGGCCGAGGATCTGTGCGAGATCGCCCGCCAGGCGGTGTTCCTCCAGCGCGGCGCGTGGTCGGGCGTCTTGGTCGAGGCGCGGCTGCCCGACGCGCCGCTCGAAATCCTGTGCGACGGCCGCCAGGTCGGGCAGGCGATGACCAATCTGATCAAGAACGCCGCCGAATCGATCCTGGGACGCGACGGCTTGGACCTTCCGCCCGGCCGCGTGCTGGTGACCCTGGCCGCCGAGGGCGAGCGGGTCCGGCTGGTCGTCGAGGACAACGGGCGCGGCCTGCCGCGCGATTTGCGCGACCGCCTGACCGAACCCTATGTCACAACCCGCACCAAGGGTACCGGATTGGGCCTTGCCATCGTCAAGAAAATCATGGAAGACCATGGGGGCTTCATCCTGCTCGAAGACGCCGAGGGCCAGGGCGCCCGCGTCATTTTGATCTTCCCCGCCGGCGAGCCGGCTCCGTCCAAATGGCAAAGCACCGCGACCCATGGCGACGCATGAGATCCTGATCGTCGACGACGAAGCCGACATCCGCATGCTGATCGCCGACATCCTTGGCGACGAGGGTTACGCGACGCGCGAGGCCGGCAACGCCGACGACGCCCTCGAGGCCTTGCAGGCCCGCCGCCCCAGCCTGGTGATCCTCGACATATGGCTGCAAGGCAGCGACATGGACGGGATGGACATCCTGGAACACGTCAAACGCGACCATCCCATGGTGCCGGTGCTGATGATCAGCGGCCACGGCAGCATCGAAACCGCCGTCAAGGCCTTGAAGATCGGCGCCTACGACTTCATCGAAAAGCCCTTCAAGACCGACCGCCTGCTGGTCACCATCGAGCGCGCCATCGAGGCCGCCCATTTGCGGCAGGAGAACGAGGAACTGCGCCTGCGGGCCGGCGGCCCCACCGAACTGGTCGGCGTGTCGAACGCCATCAACCAGGTGCGCCAGGGCATCGAGCGGGTGGCGCCGACCGGCTCGCGGGTGCTGCTCACCGGGCCGGCCGGTTCGGGCAAGGAGGTCGCGGCGCGCCTGATCCACGCCCGCTCGCGCCGGGCGCAAGGGCGCTTCGTGGTCTTGAATTGCGCCGCCATGACGCCCGACCGCGTCGAGATCGAACTGTTCGGCACCGAAAAGGGCGAGGGGCCGGATGCCGCCCGCAAGATCGGCACCTTCGAGATGGCGCATGGCGGCACCTTGTTCCTCGACGAGGTGGCCGACATGCCGCTGGAGACGCAGGGCAAGATCGTGCGCGCCTTGCAGGAGCAGACCTTCGAGCGGGTCGGCGGCGGCAAGCGGGTCTCGGTGGACGTGCGGGTGATCGCCGCCTCGAACCGCGACATCAAGGCCGAGATGGCGGCCGGGCGCTTCCGCCAGGACCTGTTCTACCGCCTGAACGTGGTGCCGCTGGAACTGCCCCCGCTGCGCGAGCGGCGCGAGGACATCCCCTTGCTGGCCAAGCATTTCATGGACATGGCGGCCCGCGCGGCGGGGCTGGTGCCCCGCTTGCTGGCCGAGGACGCGCTGGCCGCGCTGCAAGCCTATGACTGGCCGGGCAATGTTCGCCAGTTGCGCAACGTGGTCGACTGGATTCTGATCATGGCCGGCGGCGAGGCGCGCGAGCCGGTCCATGCCGACATGCTGCCGCCCGATATCGGCGCGATCACGCCCGCCGTGCTGCGCTGGGAAAAATCCGGCGAAATCATGACCTTGCCGCTGCGCGACGCGCGCGAGGTGTTCGAGCGCGAATATCTGCTGGCCCAGGTCACCCGGTTTGGCGGCAACATCTCGCGGACCGCCGCGTTCGTCGGGATGGAACGATCCGCCCTGCATCGCAAGCTCAAGCTTCTCGGCGTGCATTCGGACGAGAAGGGACGCGCTTGACCAAAGGAAATCTCGCATGAAGGTCATCATCTGCGGTGCCGGCCAGGTGGGCTTCAACATCGCCCGCTATCTGGCGGGCGAGAACAACGACGTCACGGTCATCGACCAGCGCGCCGACCTGATCCGCAAGATCAGCGACACGCTCGACGTCCAGGCCATCCTGGGCTACGCCTCGCATCCGCCGGTGCTGGAACAGGCGGGGGCGGGCGATGCCGACATGCTGATCGCGGTGACCCACGCCGACGAGGTCAACATGGTGGCCTGCCAAGTGGCCCATTCGCTGTTCAACGTGCCGACCAAGATCGCCCGCGTGCGCAGCCAAAGCTACCTCAACCCGATGTGGGCCAATCTGTTCTCGCGCGATCATCTGCCGATCGACGTGATCATCTCGCCCGAGATCGAGGTGGCGCGCGCCATCACCCGCAGGCTTCAAGTGCCCGGCGCGATCGACGTGATTCCGCTGGCCAACGACCGGGTGCGGCTGATCGGGGTGCGCTGCTCGGAATCCTGCCCGCTGATCAACACGCCGCTGCGCCAGCTTTCGGTGCTGTTCCCCGACCTGAACATCGTGATCATCGGCATCGTGCGCCAGGGCAACGCGCTGGTTCCCACGCCCGAGGATCAGATGCTGATCGGCGACGAGGTCTACTTCGTGGTCGACACGTCGCACATCGCCCGCGCCATGGCCGCGTTCGGCCATGAGGAGAAGGAGGCGCGCCGCATCATCATTTTCGGCGGCGGCAATATCGGCTTGTTCCTGGCCCAGCAGATCGAGGCCTCGACCACCGGGGTGACCGCCAAGGTCATCGAGATGAACCGCGAACGGGCCGAATACGTGGCCCGCACGCTGCACCATTCGGTGGTGCTGAACGGCGACGTGCTCGATTCCGAAATCCTGGAAGAGGCCAGCATCGGCACCGCCGAGACCGCCGTCGCGGTGACCAACGACGACGAGACCAACATCCTGTCGGCCTTGCTCGCCAAGCGCTATGGCTGCCGCCGCGCCATGGCGCTGGTCAACAAGACCGATTACCAGTCGCTGGTCTCGACGCTGGGCGTCGACGTGGTGATCAGCCCGCGCGCCATCACCGTCTCGAACATCCTGCAGCACGTCCGGCGCGGCCGAATCCACGCGGTGCATTCGCTGCACGAGGGCTTCGGCGAGTTGATCGAGGCCGACGCGCTGGAGACCTCGCCGCTGGTCGGCAAGCCCTTGAAGGAAATCAAGCTGCCCAACGGCGTGCTGATCGGCGCCCTGGTGCGCGAGGACAAGGTGATCAGCCCGCGCGGCACCACCGTGGTGCAGGCCAACGACCGCGTCATCCTGTTCGCCGCCGCCGAGCAGGTGAAGAAGGTCGAAAAGATGTTCTCGGTCCGGCTGGAGTATTTCTGATCATGTCGCGCGTCGCCTATGTCAATGGCCGTTACGTTCCCCATCGCGACGCCGCCGTCCATATCGAGGATCGCGGCTACCAATTCGCCGACGGCGTCTACGAGGTCATCGCGGTGGCGGGCGGGCGGCTGGTGGACGAGGCCGGGCATTTGGCCCGCCTGCGCTACTCGCTGGGCGAAGTGGGCATCCCGCGGCCAATGACCGACCGCGCCCTGGCCATCGTGCTGCGCGAGGTGGTCCGCCGCAATCTGGTCAAGGACGGCGTGGTCTATCTGCAAGTCACCCGCGGCGTGGCGCGGCGCGACCATGGCTGGGCCGAGGGCATGCCCCCCAGCGTGGTGGCGACCGCCCGCCCGAAGAAGCAGCCCACCGCCCTGGCGGCCAAGGGCGTGTCCGTCATCACCGTTCCGGATCTGCGATGGAAACGGTGCGACATCAAGACGGTGGGGCTTCTTCCTAACGTCATGGCGAAACAATTGGCGCGCGCCGCCGGGGCCTTCGAGGCGTGGATGGTCGATGACCAGGGCAATGTCACCGAGGGCACGTCGAGCAATGCCTGGATCGTCACCCGCGACGGCGCGGTGGTCACCCGCAAGGCGGACAGCGCCATCCTCAACGGCATCACCCGCACCGCCGTGGTCGAGGCCGCCGCGGCGGCCGGGCTGGCCCTGCAAACGCGTCCCTTCTCGGTCGACGAGGCGCTGGGCGCGGCCGAGGCCTTCGTGACCAGCACCACGTCCTTCGTGCTGCCGGTGATCTCGATCGACGGCCGGCCGGTGGGCGACGGCAAACCAGGGCCGATGGCCCGCAAGCTGCTGGGCCTTTATTGCGAGAAGGCGGGGCTGGGCGAATGATCCATCGCCCCCGCGCCATGGTTTTCGACTGGGACAACACCCTGGTCGATTCCTGGGACTGCATCCAGGTGGCGACCAACGCCACGCTTCGCCACATGGGCCATCCCGAATGGAGCATGGAGGAGACCCGGCGGCGCGTCGCCCACTCGCTGCGCGACGCCTTCCCGGTGCTGTTCGGCGACCGCTGGGAAGAGGCGAGGGATCATTTCTACGCCACCTTCGAAGCCGTTCACATGGACTATCTTCGGCCGCTGCCCGACGCGCGCGCGATGCTCGACGAGATGCGGGAATTGGGCATCGTGCTGGCGGTGGTCAGCAACAAGACCGGCCACTACCTTCGCGCCGAGGCCGAGCGCCTCGGCTGGGACGATCTCTTCCACAAGATGGTCGGCGCCACCGACGCGCCCGAGGACAAACCCTCGGCGGCGCCCGTCCACATGGCGCTGGCGGCGAGCGGGGTCGCGCCGGGACCCGCCGTTTGGTTTATCGGCGATGCCCCGATCGATATGGCCTGTGCCGCCAATTCGGGCTGTCTGCCTGTCCTTCTCCGCAATGCTGCACTGCAACAAGGAGAGTTTGACACGCATCCTCCGCGGCGTCATATATTGGGATGCAAGGAACTCGCCGCTCTCGTGCGCGACCTCGCCGCTCCGGCGCCGCAGGTTGGATGAGTGGTCGCTGGCTGTGATAACAAGAAAACGGGGGCTCACCCATGTCGCAAGAGAAGTCGCAGAATGTTCAGGACGTGTTCCTGAACAACATTCGCAAGAACAAGACGCCGGTCACGATCTTTTTGGTCAATGGCGTCAAGCTCCAGGGCATCGTCACCTGGTTCGACAATTTCTCGGTCCTTTTGCGTCGTGACGGGCACACCCAGCTAGTCTACAAGCACGCGATCTCGACCGTCATGCCGTCGGTTCCCGTCATGCTGTTCGAGCCCAGCGAGAAGGGCGAAGAAACGGTTTGAGCACCGGCGGTCCATCCGACACCGCGGCCGCTCCGGTCCGGTGCCTCGTCATCCATCCGGTGCCCAAGGGCGCCGATGGCGCGGCGCGCCGCCCCGAATCGCGGCTCGAAGAAGCGGTGGGATTGGCCAAGGCGATCGATCTGCAAGTGATCGGCGCCGATCTGGTGACGGTTTCCAAGATTCGTCCGGCCACCTATCTCGGCCAAGGCGGCGTCGAACGCTTGGCCGAGGTGATCGAGGCGGAAGAGGTGGGGGTCGCGGTGATCGACACCCATTTGTCGCCGGTGCAGCAGCGCAATCTGGAGCGGGCGTGGGGCTGCAAGGTCATCGACCGCACCGGACTGATTCTGGAAATCTTCGGCGCGCGCGCCCGCACCCGCGAGGGGCGGCTTCAGGTCGATCTCGCCGCCTTGTCCTATCAGCGTTCGCGGCTGGTGCGGTCATGGACCCATCTCGAACGCCAGCGCGGCGGCTTCGGCTTCATGGGCGGACCCGGCGAGACGCAGATCGAGGCCGACCGCCGGATGATCCTGGAACGGATCACCCGACTGAAAAAAGAGTTGGAAGAGGTCAAGCGGACCCGCGATCTGCACCGCAAGGCGCGGAAACGGGTGCCCTATCCGGTGGTCGCGCTGGTCGGCTACACCAACGCCGGCAAATCGACGCTGTTCAACTCGGTGACCAGCGCCGAGGTGCTGGCCCGCGACCAATTGTTCGCCACGCTCGATCCGACGATGCGCGGCCTCGTGCTGCCCTCGGGCCGGCGGGTGATCCTGTCCGACACCGTGGGCTTCGTCTCCGATCTGCCCACCGAGCTGGTCGCCGCCTTCCGCGCCACCCTGGAGGAGGTGCTGGAAGCCGACGTGATCGTTCATGTCCGCGACGTCTCGCACCCCGACAGCGAGGCCCAGAAGTCCGACGTCGAGGACGTGCTGCGCGACCTTGGCATCGGCGAGACGGTCGATCGCGGCCTGATCGAGGCGCTCAACAAGATCGACCGGCTGGGCGAGGCGGAACGTCAGGAACTGCTCAACCAAACCGCCCGCGCCCCCGACGCCATCGCCCTGTCCGCCGTGACGGGCGAGGGGATCGATACGCTGCTCGCGCTGCTCGACCGCCGCTTGTCGGAAACCCGCGAGATCGTCGAGGTGGCGCTGCCGCTCGACGACGGCGCCGCCATCTCGTGGCTGTACGCCCATGGCGAGGTGATCGAGCGCAGCGACGACGAGACGGTGGCGCGCATGCGGGTCAAGCTCGACCCGGCCGACGTCGCCCGCTTCCAGCGCCGGCCCCGACAGGGCGAGCCGTCGTGACCATCAATCCGGCGACCGTCACGTCGATCGTGCGGTCCGTCGCCGAAACCGAAATCCTGCCGCGGTTCCGCGCCCTGGCCGCGCATCAAATCCGCGAGAAGGGGCCGGGCAATCTGGTCACCGAGGCCGACACCGAGGCTGAACTTCGCCTGGCCGAGCGGCTGACCGCGCTGCTGCCCGGCTCGGCGGTGGTCGGCGAGGAGGCGGTGGCCGATGACCCCGGCGTGCTCGACGCGCTGTCGGGCGAGCGCCCGGTCTGGGTGCTCGACCCGGTCGACGGCACCGGCAATTTCGCGCGCGGCCGGCCATTCTTCGCGGTGATCGTCGCCCTGGTGCGCGGCGGGCGCACGCTGCAAGGCTGGATTCACGACCCGCTCTCGGACATCACCTTCCACGCCATCGCGGGGCGGGGCGCCTGGGCGGGCGACCGCCGCCTAAGCATCGCCGCCGCGCCGACGCTGGGCCAGATGGCCGGCTCGCTCGGCTGGCGGCGCAACCGCCGGATTCAGGAGCGGGTCCGCCGGGTGGTCCGCCAGGGCAGCGTCGCCCACGATTATCTTTGTCTGGCCGAAAGCAGCCTGCACTTCGCGCTGTACCGCCGCCTCAACCCCTGGGACCACGCGGCCGGCGTGTTGATGCACCACGAGGCGGGAGGCTATTCGGCGCTGCTCGACGGCCAGCCCTACCGGCCGCTGCCCAATGTCGGCACGGACCTGCTGCTCGCCCCGGATCGCCAAAGCTGGCAAGTCCTGCGCGATCTGGCGGAGTGATCACGCGCCGCGCTTCATCACGAAGCGGGGAGCGGGCGAGAAGGCGTTTTCGATCTTCCAGATATAGACGCGATAGCCCTCGTGGAGGCGCACCTCCGAGGCGTTCTGGCTGATCACGTCGCCATCGGTGATCAGACGGAACTCGCCGGCCACCGTCAGTCCCGAGGTGAGCGCCCGCTGCGCGTCGTTGCGCCGCAAGGTCGTGCCGTCGATTGCGATGGTGTTGTTCTTGATGTCGGACTTCAGCGACAGGATGGGGGCGTTGCGCCGCACGAAGGTGACCAGCCGGCTTTCGCCCAGGCGGCCCTGCAATTCGTAGCGGACGTTGAAACGGGCGCCGCCCTTGTGGGTGATCTGCTTGAAGGCGCCGTCGCGCTTCAGGTCGTCGTGAACCACCTGGATCTTCTTCTTGGCCTCTTCGGGCGACAGCTTGCCCGCGACCAGTTCCTCGTGCAGTGGCCCATAGGTCAGGTCGCCGAGGTAAAGGATCGAGAAATCGCCGTTGCGCCCCAGCCGGATTTCCGATTTGAAGCCGTCCGGCAGGTAGCACGAGCCCAGCCCGAGCACCAGCGGCAGCACCACCGCCAACCGCGCCAACCATCCCCTCAATCGCGCCAAATCGTCACCCCTTGTCCGCCGCGTCCTCCCGCTTCACTCGCTCCCACAGGGCGTCCATCTCGGCGAGACTGGCCTCGTGCGGCGTGCGGCCCCGCGCGGTCAGGGCCTGCTCGACGCGGCGGAAGCGCCCCTCGAATTTTCGGGTGGCGCGCCGCAGGGCGCCTTCGCCATCGATCTTGAGCTTTCGGGCGAGGTTGACGCAAGAGAAGAGAAGGTCCCCGATCTCCTCATCGAGCCGGGCCGGGTCGGCGCCGGCCAGTTCGGCCTCGATCTCGGCCGCCTCCTCGCGGATCTTGTCGACCACCGGCGCCGCCTCGGGCCAGTCGAAGCCCACCCGCGCGGCGCGCCCCTGGACCTTGGCGGCGCGGGTCAGGGCGGGCAGGGCGGTCGACACCCCGTCCAGCACGCTGGGCGGTTGGTCGCCGGCCTTGGCTTGGCGCTCGCGCTCCTTGGTCGCTTCCCAGGCGACGGTCTGCGCCTCGGCGGTCGCGACGTTCGCGTCGCCGAAAACGTGCGGGTGGCGCCGCTCCATCTTGTCGGCGATGCCGCGCGCCACGTCCTGGAAATCGAACAGGCCCCGCTCGTCGGCCATCCGCGCGTAGAACACCACCTGGAACAGGAGATCGCCCAACTCGTCCTTGAGCGCCGTCAAATCGCCCTGCTCGATCGCCTCGGCGACCTCGTAGGCTTCCTCGATGGTGTGGGGGGCGATGGTGGCGAAGGTCTGCTCGAGGTCCCAGGGACAGCCGCGCGCCGGGTCGCGCAAGGTGGCCATGATCGCCAACAGCCGGTCGAGCGGGGTGGTCACGACGCGGCCCCCTTGGCCAAGGCGTGCCAGGCCGAGGCGATGTGCATCAGGCAGGTTTGGCGCTTCAACTCCTTGCCGCTCAGATGGGCGATCAGCGCATCCATCGCCTCGGCATAGGGGCCGTGGCGGGGGTCGCCGACCGTCTCATCCTTGAAGGCCTCGAGCACCTCGATGGATTCCCTCAATTCGCCCGCGAAACGGCGGCTGCTCATCACGCCATGCACCATCACCAGCATGTTGGCGGCCTCGCTCGCCGCTTCCAGGGTGACGCCGGTGACGAGCGCCATACGCATCTGCCAAGCCAGCTCGACGGGGCGGCGGCGCACCTCGTCCTGGACGAACGGCCGCTTGGTGACCTGGGCGCTGCGGGTCAAGGAGGCGCCGATGCAGGTCTCATACAGCGCCTTGAAATCGAACAGCCGGACGCCATCGCCGAACAGCATCAGCAGCAGGATGTCCGACAGGAAATTGCTGAACTGCTTGTCGACCCATTTCAGCCGCTCGGCCAGGAATTGCGGCGTCGTTTCGGGGTGGTCGGCGAGCGCCCGGAACTCGGCATGGGTCTTGGCGAACAGCTTGGCGTCGAAGTCGAACAGGCAACTCAGAAACTGGAAGTCGGTTCCGTCGGGCAGCGCCAGACCCTCGGCCTCGACCGCCTTGCGAAAGGCGTCGAACAGGGCCAGCGCCTCGGCCTCGTCCGGGTCGAGCGCGGTGATCACCGGCACCTTGACCCGGCGGTAACGCGTCTCGCTGCCCAGGGAGAAGCGGACGCCCAGCACCCTGAAGCGGCGAGGAACCCGCACCGGCAGCCTGACCACCTTGAACTCGGCCGGCAGCTTCTCCTTCTTGCGGGCCAGTTCCAGGGTGGCGACCGCGTTCTGGTGCAAAGGGGCGAGGCGGGTCAGCTTCTCGGTCAGGATGCGCCACAAGAGTGGCCGCTTCTCCTTGAAGAAGGCGTCGCGCGCCTCGTCATGCGCCAGGGCGCGCTTCTTCATCAGCACATAGATCTGATGTTCGAGCACGTTGCGGCAGGATTCCATAAGCGGACCCTCGACGAAGGCCAGCAGCGCCGTGACGAAACGCGGCGAGAACAGGAACAGCGGCCGCTCGTGCCACCAGGCGGCCGAGGGAATCGACGGCTCGCCCATCACGAAGACCTTGACCTTGCGCCGCAGGATTTCGGTCAACTGGCGGGCGACCAGATCCTCGGCCCAGGCATGCGCGTAGGGGGGCGGAGCGGGCGCCTCGTCAAGCGCCGGGGCGGGCGGTTCCTCCTCGGGCGGCGGCAGGATGGCGCGCGCGACCTCCTCATCGTCGACGGCGCGCCGGTGCGGCGTGTCCCGAACCCGCTCGCGATGAGCCAGCGCCCAGGCGGCGGCGATCTCGGGACGCTTTTCGACGACGATCGCCAGAACCTCGCGCGCCAGTTCCAGCCGCTCGGCGGCGGTGGCGCCACGCAACCCCGACAGAAAGGCGCCATGCACGGTGACGCGAAATTCCGCGTCGCCTTGTCGTCGCAACAGGCTGTCCAGGCAACGGTCGACCTGATGGATCAGCGCGTCTTCCTGGCCATCCGCCGGCAGCTTGGCCGCGAGGCTGTCGAACAATTCCTGCTGGTCGGGCGGAAGTTTGCGCATGCCACAGTATAAGCCGGTCCTCATGGACGGCCAGAGACTATTCGCATCGACGCGCCTCGGCTCGGCAAGCATCGCCGATCTTGGATCGGCGCGGCCTCGGGGTCCATTCCGAGCCCGTGAGACCGAGCCGCCCGAGACGCGCGACTGGACGGAACGTAAGCCATTGAAAAAACGGAGGGGGGTCGGAACACCCCAATCCGATTGTCGCATAATGCATATTATGGATAGAGGGGTGTTATGAGGCGCCTCGGAACGGCGAACGAACGAATTTCGTCGCCATCTCGACCACAAGCGCTTCCCGTTCCCGGTGCGGAACATGAAAGGTGTCGGGGATGATTTCGAACCTGGACGGACCGCCGGACAGCGCGGCCATCATCTCGGGATGACGGGCCGACCCGTATTCGTCATGGGCGCCGTGGATGGCGAGAAGGTCGCACTGGACCAGGGGCAAGACCGACGCGAGCGACCAGTCGGCGAAGCCTGGGTGAAGCCAGGTCTCGGTCCAGGCGTCGAGGACCCACCGCGCCTTTTGCCCGTGGTACTTCTCAAGCCTGTCGATTTGCCCCTCGGCCTTGAACCGCTCGCGCGCCAAGGAAATGCTTTCCAGCGTCTTGTCCTCGGCGAAGGCTTGCGCCGATTCCGTGATCAGCGCGTCGCAAGCGGTCGGGAATTCGGCGGCGCAATTGACCGCCATGCCGCCGCCGACGCTGTGGCCGAAGGCGATGAAGCGGTCGAAGCCGATCTCTTGCCGAATGACCGGGAAATACGTCTTCGCCTCGTCGGCGATGAAATCGATTCCGGGCTTGTCGGTCCTCGCGTCCGATTTGCCAAATCCCAGGCGGTCATAGGCGATCACCGGGCGTCCGGCGCTTGCCGCCAGCGCGGCGGGGAAGTCTCGCCACAGATCGACGCAGCCCAGGGAATCGTGAAACAGGACGATCGCGCCCTCGACGCCGTCCCGCCCCTCGGGCCGCCACATCCGCGTGAAAATGCGACCCCGAGGGTGCGCGACCCAGACATCGCTGGCGACGGCGCGCAATTCCTCAGGCTTCCAGAACCATGCCGTCATAGCCCGGCACGATGCCCGGCGGCAGCGTGCGGACCAGGGTCTGGTAATCCAGCCGGGGGCTCATATGGGTCAGCACCGTCAGCCTGGGTCTGATGCGCTCGGCCCAGGCGATGACCTTGTCGACATGGGCGTGGGTCTCATGCGGCACGTCGAGCAGGCAGCCGACGATCCAGATTTCGACGCCCTCGACGGCGGCGAAGGATTCCTCGGGCAGATCGACCACGTCGGTCGAGTACGCGATCGGCCCGAAGCGGAAGCCGGTCGTGCGGGAAAAGCCGTGGTCCTGATCGAACGGCACCACGTCGATCTCGCCCACCCGGATCGGCCCGGTGAGTTCGCGCGGCGTCAGCAGCGGCTTGTAAAGCGGCACCGTCTCAAGGTCGATGACGTCGAACACGTAGCCGAAGCGACGGCCGAGATCGTCGAGGACGTCGCGGCGCGCCCACACATCGATGGCCGAGCGCATCGCCCGATTGACCTCGCGCAAATCGTCGATGCCGTGGATGTGATCGGCGTGGGCGTGGGTGTAAAGCACCGCGTCCAGGCGCCGCACATTGGCCGCCAGCAGTTGCTCGCGCAGGTCCGGGCCGGTGTCGACCAGGATGCGGGTATCGCCGCTCTCGACCAGGATCGAGGGTCGCAGGCGGCGATTGCGCGGCTCGTTGGGGTCGCAACGCCCCCAGCCGCGGCTGATCATCGGAACCCCGCCAGCGCCGCCGCTGCCCAGGATGGTCACCTTCATGGAGCCGCCACCTTCCCAAACAGCCGCAGGAAGTTGGCGGTGGTCGCCTCGGCCACAAGATCGGGCGTCAAGGACTTGAGTTCGGCCACTTTTTCCGCCGTGTGAACGACGAAGGCCGGCTCGTTGCGCTTGCCGCGCTTGGGGATCGGCGCCAGGAAGGGCGCATCGGTTTCGACCAGCAGCCGGTCGAGCGGCAGACCGCGCACCGTCTGGCGCAGTTCGTCGGCCGCCTTGAAGGTGACGATCCCGCTCAGCGAGATGTAAAGGCCAAGTTTAACCGCGATATCAGCCAGTTGCGGGCCGGAGCTGAAGCAGTGCAGAAGCCCGGTGAAGGCCCCTTTCGCCATCTCCTCGGCGAGGATTTGTCCGGTCTCGGCATCGGCGTCGCGGGTATGGATCACCACCGGCAGGCCGGCCAGACGCGCGGCGCCCAGATGGGCGCGGAAGCTGCGCCGCTGCGCCTCGCGCGGGCTGTGGTCGTAGAAATAGTCGAGCCCGGTCTCGCCGAAGCCGACCACCTTGGGGTGCTCGGCCAGACGGGCCAGGCGCTCGGCGTCGATCTCGGGCTCGTTGCCCGCCTCGTGCGGATGGATGCCCACCGTGCAATAGACGTTGGGGTGACGTTCGGCGATGGCCAGCACGCGCTCGAAGCGGGTGATATGGGTGCAGATGGTCAGCATCAGACCCACGCCGGCCTGGCCGGCCCGCGCCACCACCTCGTCCATCTCCTCGGCGAAATCCGGAAAGTCGAGGTGGCAGTGACTGTCGACCAGCATCAATGCGCCCCCTCCTCCGCCTCGACGAAGCGCGGGAAGACGCCTTCGGGCTTGGGCAGACCCAGCCCCGGCGTCAGGAAGCGCCCCTCGCCCAGCGCGTCGAAGCCGCGCGCGTCGGCCGGCACGTCAAGCTGGTCGAGCATCTTGGCCGCCGAATGCGGCACGAAGGGCTGCATCAGCACGGCGATGTGGCGGATCGTCTCGGCCAGCACGTAAAGCACGGTGCCCATGCGCTCGGGATCGGTCTTCTTCAGCGCCCAGGGCGCCATGTGGTCGACATAGGCATTGGCGGCGCGCACCACCACCCATACCGCCTCCAGCGCCTCGTTGAAGGCTTGGCGGTCCATGGCGCTTCGCAGATCGGGCAAAAGCCCCCTCGCCTGCTTCAGCATCGCCTCGTCCTCGGCGGCGAATCCGCCCGGCTCGGGCACCGAGGCTTGGCAGTTCTTGTTGATCATCGACAGCACGCGCTGGGCCAGATTGCCCAGATCGTTGGCCAGTTCGCCGTTCATCCGGTTGACCATCGCCTTGTGGCAGAAATCGCCGTCATTGCCGAACGGCACCTCGCGCATCAGGAAATAGCGCACCTGATCCAGGCCATAGCGCTCGATCAGCTTCAGCGGATCGATCACGTTGCCCACCGACTTCGAGATCTTGTGGCCCTCGTTGGTCCACCAGCCATGGGCGAAGACGCGCTTGGGCGGCTCGAGCCCGGCCGCCATCAGGAAGGCCGGCCAGTAGACGGCGTGAAAGCGGACGATGTCCTTGCCGACCATGTGCAGATCGGCGGGCCACCATTGGGCGTATTCGCCCTCGGTGTCGGGATAGCCGACCGCCGTGATGTAGTTGGTCAGCGCGTCCAGCCAGACATACATGATGTGGGCGGGATCGCCCGGCACCGGGATGCCCCATTTGAAGCTGGTGCGCGACACCGAGAGGTCTTGCAGGCCACCCTTGACGAAGCTCATCACCTCGTTGCGGCGCGAGGTGGGCGCGACGCAGTCGGGCTGGCGCTCGTACCAATCCAGCAGCGGCTGCTGCCAGGCCGAGAGGCGGAAGAAGTAGCTGGGCTCCTCGACCCACTCGACCGGCGCGCCGGTCGGCGCCAGCTTGCCGCCATCCGGGCCGGGCTTCAATTCGCCCTCGGCGTAGAACGCCTCGTCGCGCACCGAATACCAGCCGGCATAGCTGCCGAGATAGATTTGATCGCGCTCGATCAGGCGTTGCCACAGGGTTTGGCACGAGGCCAGATGGCGCGGCTCGGTGGTGCGGATGAAGTCGTCGTTCGAGAAGTTCATGGCCGCCGCCAAGTCGCGGAAATTCCGCGACACGCGGTCGGTGAAGGCCCTTGGCTCGATTCCGGCCGCCTGGGCCGACTTCTCGACCTTCTGGCCGTGCTCGTCGGTGCCGGTCAGAAACTTGACGTCGAACCCGTCAAGCCGCTTGAAGCGCGCCAGAACGTCGCAGGCGAGCGTGGTGTAGGCGTGGCCGATATGGGGCAGATCATTGACGTAGTAGATCGGCGTGGTGACGTAGAAGGTCTTGTTCCCGCCCATGACGTACTCCCGAGACTCAGATTCACGCCCGGGCGGCACGCTCGACCGCCAGGAAAGCGTTCAGGACAACTTGCTTGCGATCCAGCCGCAAGGTTTCCGCGCGGCTGAACAGATGGGTGACGTTGTCCCATACCTCGATCCAACGATCAAGCCGACGCGCGGCCAGCAGGCGGTTCATCAACCCCGACTCGCCATCCAGCACCTCGACGGGTGGGGCGCCCAGCCCTCCGGCGCGGATCATGCGGCCCAGCCACCACACGAACAACTCGCCCACCGTGCGGAAGGCGTCGTCGGACTCGCCGCGCGCCATGCGGTCGCCGAAGGCGTGCAGGGCCGGCACGTCGAGTCGCGGCAGGCCGTCGAGAATCGTCAGCATGTCCCGATAAAGGGTGGCACCCCCCTGCCCGGCCAAGGCCAGCGCGCGACCGACGCTGCCCTCGCCCAGGCGGGCCAGGATGGCCGCCTCCTCGGCCGACAGGTCGGGCATGGCGCGGCGCGCCAGCCCGGCCACCCGTTCCTCGGCGAGCGGCCGCAACACCAGCTTGCGGCAGCGCGAGCGGATGGTCGGCAGCAATTTGCCCGGCGAGTGGCTGACCAGCAGCAGCAGGGCGCGCGGCGGCGGCTCCTCCAGCATCTTGAGGATGCCGTTGGCGGCGTTGCGGTTCATCTCGCAGGCGGCGTCGACCACCACCACCCGCCAGCCGCCATCGGCCGGGGTGAGCGACAGGAACGAACCGGCGGCGCGGACGTCGGCGACCACGACCTCGCCGCGTAGCTTGCCGCTCTTTTCATCGGCGGTGCGCTCGATCACGCAGAGGTCGGGGTGGCCGCGCGCCGCCACCCGGCGGAACACTGGATGATCGGCCGCCAAGGCCAGCGACGATGGGGGACCGCCGAACAGGTCGCCTTCGCCCCCGCCCGCCAGCACGAAGCGGGCGATGCGGAAGGCCAGCGTCGCCTTGCCGATGCCGCGCGGCCCGCACAGCAGCCAGGCATGCGCCAGACGGCCCGAGCCCCAGGCGTCGAGGAAGGCTTGCTCGGCGCGCTCGTGTCCGATCAGATCGGGATTGCGCCAAGGCGCCAGGGCGTCGGCTTCGGGGTCCCGCTGCGGCGTTGGTTTGCGGCTCATCGGGGCAGAATAGGCGGCCGGTCGACGGCTGGCAACGGCCGGGTCCCCCAGGTCTCGGCGAAGGCCAGGATGCGGGGGATGCGGTCGCCCTCGAAGCAGTCACAATGACGTCCCCCGGCGATCTCGATCATCTCCTTGGGCTGGGCGGCGGCCGCCAACAGACGGCGGCCCATCGCGATCGGCACGATGCGGTCGTTGGTCCCGTGGACGATCAAGAGCGGCGCGCCGATCGCGCCGATCTTGGCCAGATTGTCAAAGCGGTCGCGGGCCAGCAGGCGCACCGGCACGATCGGATAGCGCCTGGCGCCCACATCGGGCACCGAGGTGAACGGCGCCTCGAGAACGACCGCCGCGACGCGGCGCTCGGTGGCCATCTGGACGGCCACGCCGCTGCCCAGCGACTCGCCATGGAGGACCACGTTCGACGCCGGCACGCCCCGCGTCTCCAGCCAGTCGAGCGCCGCGCGCCCATCGGCGTACAGGCCTTGCTCGGTCGGCTTGCCAGGGCTGCCGGCGAAGCCGCGATACGAGGCCAGCAGGACTCCCATCCCGGCGTCCAGGAAGACGCGGGCCTTGCCGGCGCGGTGGCCGAGGTGGCCGGCATTGCCGTGGAACAAAACGATCGTCGGCCGGCCCGGCGAAGGCGGCGGCGCCCACCACGCCACGCTGGACACGCCATCGGCGGCGGTCACCTGGACGGCGACCAGTTCGGGCAAGCCGGCGCGGGCCGGCGGGCCGGGCCGCCCGAACGGTCGGAACACCAGCCTTCTCTGAAAGGTGAACAGCCCCGCCACCCCGCCGCCCCACGCGGCGGCCAGCCAAAGTGTGGCGTCGACGATCAATTCGATCCCCATCCGACCATCCCTGGAACACGCGCCCACCCTTCCCTGTCCAGATATGGGAGAGCGAATGCGAAGGAGCAAAGGACATGACCGACCGCAAACGTCCCGTGGAGACTCAGGTTCCGCCCACGCACCGGATGCATCCGGGTGACGAGGCGCCCCCCGGCACGCCGGGCACCGGCGAAGGCCTGTGCCCGATTTGCCAAGGGTCGGGGCGCCTGAATGGCGACCGCTGCGAAAGCTGCGGCGGCACCGGCCGCGTGATTCAGGGCATCGGCGGCGCCTGATCAGTCGATCGGATAGGGCGTCGACGGCAAAGCGGCCGTCGCCGTGTCGAGCGTCTCCAACTCGCGGCGAATCTGGTGGAGATCGCCGAAGATCGCCGAACTCGGATATTGGAGATTGGCGTTGCAGAAACTCTCCGCCACCTCCAGTTTTTCGAGATAGCCTTCTTCCTGCGGCGGCGTGAGCGCCGGGGCCTTCGCGAATAGTTCTGCGCGGGCCTCGGCGAGATCACGCTCGCACTGCCATGAACCAGCCTCGGCGAAAGCCGGCCCGGCAACCGCCGTTCCCAGGAGCAAGGCAAGCATCGTGGTTCGCATCGCGTCCTCCGTTCCCTCCGTTTGTATTGAAGAACAGATTGGGCGCGCGGCGGCGGCGTTCGAGTCGCGAATCAGGGTTCGGCCACGACTTCGTACCCGACGGCCCGACAATCGGAGTAGACGTCCGGCTTGCGGGTGGATATCCGCACCCTGACCACGCCGGGGCAACCGAGACACATCGCCGCGATTTCGTGGCACAGCGTCTCTTGCAGTTGGAAATGGCGCTCGACGATCATGTCCTGGATGCGCTCGCGCAGGAAATCATAGTCGAGCACCTCGCCGATCAGGTCCTGGGTCGGAGGCGTTTGGGGCGTCAGGTCCAGTTCGACATTGACCAGCACGCGTTGCGGCGACTTCATCTCGAAATCGTGCACGCCGATCGAGACGACGATCTCGTAATCCTCAAGAAAGATCTTGCGGCCCAGCGTCTTCATGCCCGTCCTCCCTGAATGAAGGCGACGTCGCGGTCCAGTCCGAGCAGCGACTGGCCGCCGTCGATGACGATGGCCCGCCCGTTGAACGAGGGCGTGGCCAGGATGAAGCGGACCGCCAGCACGATCTCGTCGACCGAGCAGCCGCGGCCCAGCGGATTCAGCGCGTGCAACCGATCGTATTCCCCGGCGGTCATCCCGTCGCTGCTGAGCGTGATGCCCGGCGCGATGGCCGCCACCCGCACGCGCGGCGCCAGCGCCATCGCCAGCATCTCGGTCAAGCCGGCCAGCCCGACCTTCGACAGGCTATAGGACAGATAGTCGGGATTCAGGCTGAACACCTTGTTGTCGACCAGATTGACGATGCAGGCCCCCCGCTCGGGCGCCTGGGCGGCGAAGCCCTGCGCCAGCAAGGCGGGAGCCCGCAGATTGACCGCCATGTGGCGATCGAACGACTCGACGGTCATGGCGCCCAGATCGTCGTAATCGAACAGCGAGGCGTTGTTGACCAGACAAGACAGCGTCACATCGGCGCATTGCGCCAAAAGGACCCGCGCCGCGTCGGGATCGGCCAGATCGGCGCGAACCAGCCGGCCCTCGCCGCCGGCCGCCCGGATGGAGTCCAGCACCGCCCCGGCGTCGTCGCCCGAGCGGTTGTGGTGGATGCAGACGTGCCAGCCGTCCTCGGCCAGGGCGCGGGCGATGGCCGCCCCGATGCGCCTGGCGCCGCCGGTGATCAATGCGGCTTTCATGCCCACGAAACTAATGCCGACGCGGCCCTTCGGCAACAAGCGGCGAGTCAGCGGGGGGCGAGCCGGCGCCGCGCCATGTCGGCCAGCCATCCCTCGCCGGCCAGTTCCAGGCAGGCTTGCCAATGGATCTCGGCCTCTTCGGTTCGGCCCAGCTTGTCGAGGATGCGGCCGAGATGGAAATGCGGGCTGGCCCGAAGCGGCGCGAAGGTCAGACTGTTGCGCAGGTTCCGCATGGCGTCGATCACCTTGCCGCAGTCGATCGCCACCAAGGCGAGGCCGTACCAGGCGTCGGCGCAGGAGGGATCGCCCGACAGCGCGGCGTCGTAGGCGTAGCGGGCGCGCGGCAGGTCGCAAAGCTCGCTGAACAATTCGCCTAAGTGACACCACATCAGGGGACTGGCCGCCCCGTCGTCGCGCACGACCGAAAACACCTCGGCGGCGTCGCTCAGCAGGGCCTCGGCCCGCTCGCGGGCGAGAAGGTCGAAACCTTCGGCGTCCCGCCAGAATATCTGCTCCATCCCCCCTCCTCCGCTTGGATGAACCACATTGGCCTACCTCGATTGCGGAGGTGTTAAGGCTGGGCGCATCCCCCTTTTGCCCCGTCGATTACCGCGCCGGAGCGAGTGCCGAGCGCGCCAATTGGGCGCAATCTTGAGGCATGACCGAGCACCGACAGCCCCCCCCGAACCCGTTCACCCTGATGCTGGAGTGGCAAAACACCGCCCTGCGTCTGTGGTATGAAAGCATGCTGCATGGCATGCGCGCCTGCGGCCACGTCGTCGAGGCGGAAACGCGGCTCCTCAAGCCCGAGCCCCATCGGCGCTCGCACGACGAGGCGCCGCATGGAGCGCGACTCGACGACCATTACGGCCGGCGCGAACACGACGTCGACGTCGAGCATCTGTGATGCGCGGCATGGTCGGCGTGATCGGCCTGCTGCTCATGCTGGTCCTGCTGATCCTGTTGATCGGGCGGATATGATCGCCGCCAACGAGGTCGGATCGCCTCCGGGGCCGGCCGCGATCAGGCGCGGTCGCCAAGTCGGGAGATAGCGGTCGAAACGCCGCCGCGCCGCCTCGCAGCCCTCGGGCGCCAAGCCCAGATCGAACCAGTGGAAGCCCTTGCGGCAGCCCCACCTCATCGATTCGACCAGCAGGAAGTCCTCGATGTCGGCATCCGGGTGGCGGCAATGGATCGGCCGGGCCGCGATCTCGTGCCGCTTGCCCGAGCATAGCAGCGGGGCCACCGCGACCACCACGTCGTCGATGCGCGCCACCGCCAGGGGGAAACGGTCGAGCGGCAACCCCGACGCCTGGACGGCGCGCCCCACCTCGCTGGCGATGGCCGCCTCGCCATGCTCGACACGGAACACGGCGCCGCGTCGACGCGCCCGGTGGTGCGCGGCGGCCGGCGCGGGGGCGGCCGAGAAGGCGATCAGGCGGACCCGCGCGTTGGC
>JADGAL010000279.1:2086-4694 GCA_015232025.1 Alphaproteobacteria bacterium | reverse complement strand
CAAGCTCGCCTTGGATCACGTCCGGGTGGAACGCGGCGAGATCGAGGAAGCCGGCGATTACGACCTCGAGGGCCTGTTCCTCCGCCTTGGCCACGCCATCCAGACGATCGGCGCGAAGCGGGTGGTGCTCGACACCATCGAGACGCTGTTCGGCGGCTTCACCAACATGGCGGTGCTGCGCGGCGAGTTGCGGCGGCTGTTCCGCTGGCTCAAGGACCAGGGCGTGACCGCCATCGTCACCGGAGAACGCGGCGAGCGGATGCTCACCCGCCACGGGCTTGAGGAATACGTCTCGGACTGCGTGGTGGTGCTGGAGCACCGCGTCGTCGCCCAGGTCGTGACGCGGCGGCTCCGCGTGCTCAAATATCGCGGATCGGTCCACGGCACCAACGAATATCCGTTCCTGATCGACGAGCACGGCATGAGCGTGCTGCCCGTGACCTCGCTGCGCCTGGACCACGAGGTCAGTGCCGAGCGGGTCACCGCGGGCATTCCGGGATTGGATGGGATGCTGGGCGGCTTGGGGTTCTTCCGGGGCTCCAGCGTGCTGGTGTCCGGGACGTCGGGGAGCGGCAAATCGACCCTCGCCGCCCATCTGGTCCACTCGGCCTGCGGTCGCGGCGAGCGCTGCGCGTATTTCGCGTTCGAGGAAAGCCCCGGCCAGATCGTGCGCAACATGCGCTCGGTGGGGATGGACCTTGAGCCGTGGCGAGAGGCCGGAACGCTGCGCTTCACCGCGGCCCGGCCCACCCTGTGGGGCCTCGAATCCCATCTTGCCCGCATGTACGATATCATCGAGGGGTTCAGGCCTTCGATCGTCGTCGTGGACCCCATCTACACCCTGGCGGCGGTCGGCTCGTCCAGCGAGGTCCACTCGATGCTCTTGCGTTTCGTGGATCTTCTGAAATCCAGAGGCGTCACCGGGTTGTTCGTCAGCCTGGAGAGCGGCAACGTCGATGCCGACTCGGCCGGCGTCACGTCGCTGATGGACACCTGGATCCAGTTGCGGCTACTGGAGGAAAATGGCGTGCGCAACCGCAGCCTTTTCGTTCTGAAGTCGCGCGGCATGGCCCATTCCAACGCGGTCCGCCCATTCACCCTGGGGCCGGGGGGCATCCAACTGGGCGAAGAGCATGCGATGGCGGAAGGATCATGATGGACGCGCAGCCGGTCAAGGAAGTTTGGGAACTGCGACTTTACGTCGCCGGCCAGACGCCCAAATCATTGGCGGCCATCGCCAATCTCAAAGCGTTCTGCGAGAGCGACGGCGGTCGCCTGTATACGATCGAAGTGATCGACCTGATGGCGAATCCGGGTTTGGCCAAGCGTGACGACATCGTGGCCATCCCGACGTTGGTTCGAAACCTGCCCGAACCCATTCGGCGGATCATCGGCGACCTGTCGAAGCGCGACAAAATCCTGATCGGCCTGGACATCACGCCGCGGCCGTGAGCCGAGGCGGGGGATTTTTCAAAAAATGGCCAATTCCGAAGCCGAGGAGACCCTGCGCGCCATCCATAGGGGCGAGGTGGACGCGGTGGTCGTCGAGGGGGACGCGGTCGGCCCGCGGGTCTTCACCCTAAGCAGCGCCCTTCATCCCTATCAGGTGATCGTCGAGCGGATGTTCGAAGGCGCAGCCGCGATCGACGGTGCCGGCACCGTGCTCTATTCCAACCGCAGATTCTCCGACTTGGCGGGCGCCGACCACGGCGCGCTGATCGGGCGGTCCTTCCTGCCGCTGGTCTGCGAAGCCGATCGGCCGCGCGCCGCCCGGCTTCTCGTCGACGGACTTGAATACCCGGCGGCGATCCAGGTCGAGCTTGCCGACGGGCCGCCCGTCATGCTTTCGGCCGCGCCGGTCGAACTGGATTGGAAGCGGTGCCTGGCCCTGATCGTCACCGACCTGTCGCCGCGCCAGCGCAGCGACCGGGTGGCGGTGGCCGAACGCTTCGCCTTTTCCATCCTGGACCAGGCCACCGAGGCGATGATCGTCTGCGACATCGCCGGATATGTCACGCACGCCAATCTGGTGGCGCAATCGCTGGCCAAGATGTCCCCGGTCGGCAAGCCGGTCTTCGAAGCGTTCGGCTTCCAATCGCGGGATCGCGCCAATGTTGGCGTCCTTCTGGATCACTCCGCGGGCGGCCAAAGCGTCGAGTTCGAACTGCCCGCCGAGGGATGCGAGCCCCGGCAGTTCCTGGGCAGCGGCGGGCCGTTGCGCGACGCGCACGCCGCCGTGGTGGGATACGTGCTGACCTTCACCGAAATCACCCAGCGCAAGCGCGAGGAACGCCGTCAGGCTTTGCTGGTCGGCGAACTCGACCACCGGGTCAAGAACACGCTGGCCGTGGTGATGGCCATGGCGACGCAGACCCTGGCCTCGGCGACGTCGCTCGACGAGTTCGGCGCGGCCTTCACCGGCCGCGTGCAGGCGCTCGCCAACGCCAACGGCCTGCTGACGCGCAGCCACTGGGGAAGCATCGAAATCGGCACGCTGCTGGGCCAGGCGCTGGCCCCGTTCGCCGCCGAGGACCGCATCCGGCTGACCGGCCCCGGCGTGCCGCTGGGCCCCAAGGCCACCGTGTCGCTGGCCATGATGTTCCACGAA
>JADGAL010000279.1:0-1896 GCA_015232025.1 Alphaproteobacteria bacterium | reverse complement strand
CGTCCCCCATGAACTGGACGGCACGGTCGATTTGCGCTTCGCCGTCGATGGATTGGAGGCCGATCTTCTGCTGCCCATCGGCACGCTGGGCGCTTCGGCCGATCCGGACGGGAGCTAGACGGCCCGTCAGTCGATCCATTCCAGATCGGGCAGCGACAAACGGCGGGGCCGGCCGCAGAACCGATCGGCGATGCGCCGCCGGTAGTTCAGGTCAGCGATCAAAAAGCTTTGAGAAGGGCTGGCCAAGCCGCAATTCCTTCATTCGAATGCGGGCTGCCTCAGACGAAACCTGGAATGCAGCGGCCATCCCCTGCTCAGTGGTCAGCCCCTCTTCCCATTTACCGCGAACTAGACTGGCAGGCATGATCAGACCGGCCGCGAAATTGTTCGCCTGACGCTCCATGTCGTCAGAAAGCGCCTCGCTGCGATAAAGCGCCGTGTCGGTCACGCTGGTCTCAATGAGATCGCGGTGCAAAACGTAGTGGGCTATTTCGTGGGCCAGGGTGAACCGTTGCCGATTCGGGTGATGCTTGGCATTAATCCTGATTCGAAAACCTCGACTCGTCCTCTCGATTATGCCGGAAATCCCGTTGTCCAGGCCGCGATCGAAGATCACCTCAAGACCGAGTCGGTTTACCAGACCGTTGAGGTCTACCGGGGCGGACTTCATGAATTCGCTGACGACCTCGATCGCCAACTGGCGGTTGGTCATGAGAAACCCTCCTGTGCTTGAGCCATCTCTTCCCCACTCACGGACGTTTCTTGACGCATCTGCAGGCTCTCGTTGATCGTACGGGCAGCCACCGCTTCGGCGACTTCTTTGGCCACCTTGTCGGCCATCTCCGTGGCAGCTTTCGTCGCAGCCTCTTGGATTTGATAGTAGCCCCAAATGGCGGCGATGGCGACAATCAAGGTCAATGCGGCGAGAACGATAGTCACCGCCATGAGCATGATGGTGATGAATTCCGCCCTGGTGAATGCGTGATCCCCGTCAGGTATGGCGCGTCCTGGACCGATAAAGCCGAATACGTACAACATCACGACGATCATCATGCCCACCGAGACTGCCAACGCGATGAGTTGCGCCGCATTGCCAAGCCTTGCGCGGTCGGCGCCATGTCCCTGACTCATATCCCATTCCCCCCGAAATGCGCGGCCAGACGCGGCGCCACGCCAATGTAGTGCAGCCCCAGCCGCGCCAGATCGCGGGCGGCGCGCAGCGCGAAACCCCGCCGCGGCGAATGGATGGCGGCGACCCGGAAGCCGACCAGCCGCTCGCGGCCGATGCGGCGAGCCAAATCGATGTCCTCGATCAGCGGCAGCGCCGAATAGCCGCCCAGCCCGTCATAGAAGGCGCGATGCAGCAGCAGGCCCTGATCGCCGTAGGGCAGGCCCAGGCGGCGACAGCGCCACCGCACCAGCGCCTCGAGCCCGCGCGCCGCCGCCCCATGGTGATCCAGGCGAAAGCGGAAGAACGCCGCCCGACCGGCCGACAGGGGATGCGCGCGGAAGGCCGCCACCGCCTGGCCCCAACCGGGTTCGAGCACGGCGTCGGGGTGCAGGAACAGCAGCCATTCGCCGCTGGTCGCCTCGGCTCCGGCGCGAAGCTGGGCGCCGCGTCCGCCCATCACGCGCACCACCCGCGCGCCGCACCGCTCGGCGACCAGCGGCGTGAAGTCGGTCGAGCCGCCATCGGCGACCACCACCTCCTGCTCGATCCCCGAACCGATCAGGGCGTTCAGGGTGCGGGTCAGCGTGTCGGCCGCGTTTAGCGTGGGGATGACGATGCTCAGCATGCGCCGGATTATCGGCGCGGCGGCTCGGGTTGGGAAGTGGTTCTCAAGCCGCTTGGCACCGGAAAGCGCCGCAGATCGCCGACCGGCACATAGACCCGCC
>JADGAL010000278.1 GCA_015232025.1 Alphaproteobacteria bacterium | reverse complement strand
GTTCCAGTTCGGCGATCTCGCCGCGCAGGCCGGCCAGTCGCGCCCGTTCCGCCTCGCTCAGCGCCGATTCGGCGTCGTGGCGGCGGGTGGCCTCGGCCATGGCGCGGTCGAGCGCGGCGAATCGGCTTTCGGCCCCGCCTTCGCCGTCCGGCGCGTGGTCGTCGCGACGGCGCGCGTCGTCAAGGGCGCGCCGCTTTTCGGCCGCCGACTTCTCGAGATCGAGATAGCGAGACACCCCTGCTCCTTCCGTACCCCCGGAAGATGGTCTGAAAAACTACCATCCCGAAGATGAAGAAAGAAGGGTAGCTCAGGAACTTCCGCCGAGCAAACCGCGCGCCACCACCTGGGCCTGGATTTCGGCGGCGCCCTCGAAAATATTGAGGATGCGCGCGTCGCACAGGATGCGGCTGACCGGGTATTCCATGGCGTAGCCGTTGCCGCCATGCACCTGCACCGCGTTGTCGGCGTTCGACCACGCGACGCGGGCGGCCAGCAGCTTGGCCATGCCGGCCTGGATGTCGCAACGGTGGTCGCCGTCCTTCTCGCGCGCCGCGAAATAGGTGAGCTGGCGGGCGATCATCGTCTCGACCGCCATCCAGGCGATCTTGCCGTAAACCCGCGGGAAGGCGTAAAGCGGCTTGCCGAACTGGATGCGCTCGTGGGCGTAGCGCATCGCCGATTCCATCGCGCATTGCGCCACGCCGACCGCCCTGGCGGCCGTCTGGATGCGCGCCGATTCGAAGGTCGCCATCAATTGCTTGAAGCCCTGGCCCTCGACGCCCCCCAGCAGATTGGCGGCCGGCACCGCGAAGCCGTCAAAGCCCAGCTCGTATTCCTTCATGCCGCGATAGCCCAGCACGGCGATCTCGCCGCCGCTCATGCCGGCCGCCGGGAAGGGATCGGCCTCGGTGCCGCGCGGCTTTTCCGCCAGCAGCATCGACAGGCCCTTGTAGCCCTTCTCGTCGGGATTGGTGCGGACCAGCAGGGTCATCAGATCCGAGCGGGCGGCGTGGGTGATCCAGGTCTTGTTGCCGGTCACCGTCCAGGTCTCGCCGTCCAGCGTGGCGCGGGTGCGCAGGCTGGCCAAGTCCGAGCCGGTGTTGGGCTCGGTGAACACCGCCGTGGGCAGGATCTCGCCCGAGGCGAGGCGGGGCAGCCAAGCGCGCTTTTGCGCCTCGGTGCCGCCCAGGCGGATCAGTTCGGCGGCGATTTCCGAGCGGGTGCCCAGCGAGCCGACGCCGATATAGGCGCGCGACAGCTCCTCGGTCACCACGCACATCGCCGTCTTGCCCATGCCCAGCCCGCCATATTCCTCGGGGATGGTCAGGCCGAAGACGCCCAACTCGGCCATCTGCTCGACCACGGACAGCGGGATCAGCACGTCCTTGAGGTGCCAGTCATGGGCGTGGGGCACCACTTCGGCCTCGGCGAAGCGGCGGAACTGGTCGCGCACCAACTCCAGGGTCTCGTCTTCGAGGCCCAGCTTGCCGTAGTCGCCATGGGCGATCAGTTGGCCGATGCGCTCGCGCACCGCCTCGGTGTTGCCCAGTTTGCGCAGCGTGCCCACCGCCTTGCCGTGCAGGGAATGGCGGCGGCCGGCGTCAAGGCCGAAATCCTCGGGGCGCACCAATTCGCCCTGGCTCATCGGCAACCCGCCCCACAATTGGTTCAGGTATTCGCCGAAGGCGGCCTGAACCATCAGCGATTCGAGTTCGCCGCGCTCGGCGCCCAGCCGCTCGGCCCAGTGCAGCATTTGCGCCAGCGCCTCGACGCAGGTCGCCGCCCAGGCGTAGCCGTGGGCGGCGAACTGGTGGCGTTCAAGCAGCGCGCCGTCGATCCGGCCGCCCGGCGCGACCATGGACAGCACGCCCTCGCGGGCGGCGGCCTCCAGGGCGCGCGCCGAGGTCAGGGCCTCGGCGCAGGTGGGAAGAAGGTCGGGAAGCGGGATCGTCGTCGTCATGTGATCAGCCCTCGATGCAGTCCTCGATGGTGCGGCGGCCGGGCTTTCCGGCCTGCACCAGAACGGCCATGTTGCCCGGCTTGTGCTCGTTCCGCAGCATCTTGGTGTGGGCCTTGGGAATGTCGTCCCAAGAGAACACCTCGGACATGCACGGTTGGATGCGCCGTTCGATGACCAGCTGGTTGGCCTGCGCGGCCTGGAGCAGATTGGCGAAATGGCTGCCCTGGATGCGCTTTTGCCGCATCCACACGAAGCGGGCGTCGAAGGTCAGGTTGTAGCCGGTGGTGCCGGCGCAGAACACCACCATGCCGCCGCGCTTGACCACGAAGCACGACACCGGGAAGGTCTGCTCGCCGGGATGCTCGAAGACGAAGTCGACGTCGTTGCCCTTGCCGGTGAACTCCCAGATCGCCTTGCCGAATTCACGCACCTTCTTCAGGTAGTCGGCATAGCCCTTGACGTCGTCGACATCGGGCAACTGGCCCCAGCACGAGAAGTTCTTGCGGTTGACGATGCCCTTGGCGCCCAGGGACAGCACGAAGTCGCGCTTGTCCTCTTCCGAGATCACGCCGATCGCGTTGGCGCCGGCCGTGGCGATCAACTGGATGGCCATCGAGCCCAGCCCGCCCGAGGCGCCCCAGACCAAGACGTTGTGGCCCGGCCGCAGGATGTGCGGGCGATGGCCGAACAGCATGCGGTAGGCGGTGGCCAGGGTCAGGGTGTAGCAGCCCGATTCCTCCCAGGTCAGATGCAGCGGGCGCGCCATGACCTGCTGCGCCTGGACCAGGGTGAACTGGGCGAACGAGCCATCGGGAGTCTCGTAGCCCCAGATGCGCTGGCTGGGCGAGAACATCGGGTCGCCGCCGTTGCATTCCTCGTCGTCGCCATCGACCTGATTGCAATGGACGACCACCTCGTCGCCGACCTTCCAGCGCTTGACCTTCGAGCCGACCGCCCACACCACGCCGGACGCGTCCGAGCCGGCGATGTGGTAGTCGGCCTTGTGGTAGTCGAAGGGCGAGATCGGCCGGCCGAGCGCCGCCCACACGCCGTTGTAGTTGACGCCGGCCGCCATCACCATGACCAGGACGTCGTGGCTGTCGACCACGGGCGTGTCGACCACCTCGACCTGCATGGCCTTTTCGGGCTCGCCGTGGCGCTCGCGCCGGATGCACCAAGCGTACATCTTCTTCGGCACATGCCCAAGCGGCGGAATCTCGCCGACCTCGTAAAGGTCTTTTGGGGCCGGGCCGGCTTGCCGTTCGATAACCTTCGCCGCTTCGCTCATGATCTTCTCCATGATGGTCCGAGCGCCAAAGCCAGGGCCCCCAGCGGAACCGGCCCCAGGTGCCGCACTGCGGCAACCCGTTCGGCCGAGACTCGCTCCCAGGCGTGTCAATCGGCCAGTTTTATCGTTTTGTGCCTTTCTTCGCAATGCACAAAATGATAGTTTGTTTCGTTAATTGGAGAGTATGGGTAATTTTTCTGCGAGGAGGGCACGCCGATGACTGGCCGCGAGAAACCCTGGCTGTTCCGCACCTATTCGGGCCATTCCTCGGCCGGCGAGAGCAACCGCCTGTACCGCACCAATCTGGCGCGCGGCCAGACCGGGCTTTCGGTGGCGTTCGATCTGCCGACCCAGACCGGCTATGATTCCGACCACCCGCTGGCGCGCGGCGAGGTCGGCAAGGTGGGCGTTCCGATTTGTCATCTGGGTGACATGACGACCCTTTTCGAGGGCATCCCTCTCGAAAGGATGAACACCTCCATGACCATCAACGCGCCGGCCGCTTGGTTGCTGGCCTTGTACGTGGCCGCCGCCGAGCGCCAGGGCGCCTCGCGCGCCGCGCTGGCCGGCACCACCCAGAACGACGTGGTGAAGGAATACCTTTCGCGCGGCACCCACATCTTCCCGCCGGGGCCGTCGTTGAGGCTGACCGCCGACGTGATCGCCTTCACCTATCGCGAATTGCCGAAGTGGAACCCGATCAACGTCTGCTCGTACCACCTGCAAGAGGCCGGGGCGACCCCCGAACAGGAGCTTGCCTTCGCCCTGGCCACCGCCGTCGCCGTGCTGGACGCGGTCAAGGCGTCCGGCCAGGTGCCCGAATCCGACTTCCCCACGGTGGTCGGCCGCATCAGCTTCTTCGTCAACGCCGGCATCCGCTTCGTCACCGAATTGTGCAAGATGCGCGCCTTCGGCGCCTTGTGGGACGAGATCTGCCTAAGCCGCTATGGCGTCCAAGACGAGCGCATGCGCCGCTTCCGCTATGGCGTGCAGGTCAATTCGCTGGGCCTGACCGAGCAGCAGCCCGAGAACAACGTCTACCGCATCCTGCTGGAGATGCTGTCGGTGGTGCTGAGCAAGGACGCCCGCGCCCGCGCCGTGCAGCTTCCCGCCTGGAACGAGGCGCTGGGCCTGCCCCGCCCCTGGGACCAGCAATGGTCGCTGCGCCTGCAACAGATCGTGGCCTATGAGACCGATTTGTTGGAATTCGACGACATCTTCGACGGCTCGCGGGTGATCGCCGAGGCGGTCGAGCGCCTGAAGCTCGAGGCGCGCGAGGAACTGGCCCGCATCGACGCGATGGGCGGCGCGGTGGCCGCCGTCGAAAGCAGCTACATGAAGCAAAAGCTCGTCGAATCGAACACCCGGCGCATCGCCTCGATCGAATCGGGCGAGCAGGTGGTGGTCGGCGTCAACAAGTTCACCGAGGCGGCGCCCAGCCCGCTGACC
>JADGAL010000277.1 GCA_015232025.1 Alphaproteobacteria bacterium | reverse complement strand
ATTCGGGCTATCCGACCTTGCTCATAGAGAAACGAGCCGAGAAAGACCGCAAGGATGGCGAGTACGACAAGCGCCGCTCCGGCGATGAGGGGCGCCAGCCTGAGGCGCCCGAGTTGCGGGTCGGTGGACATTCGCCTGACTCAGTAGATACTGAAGGGGAAGTATTTGCGGGTCATGGCGTGGTAACTGCCGTCCTTCTGGATGGCGTCCAACGCTCCGTTGAGCCGGGTCAGCAGATCGGGGCGACCGGGCGCCACCACGATGTGCACCGAGCCGCCCAGATTGCCGCCCGAAAGCGGCTCGCCGAGGAAATCGAGGTCCTTGCCGGCCGGAGAGCGCAGGAAACCCAGCCCGGTCAGGGTGGGCACCAGCGCCACCTCGGCGGTGCCGTCGGCGACCAATTGCAGCACCTCGCCGATGCTGTGGGCGGTCAGTACCCTGAGACCGTTCCTGGCGAGCGCCTCGCCGACATGCTTTTCCTGACGCGAGCCGGCCTGAACCGCGATGGTGGCGCTGCCGGGCGGCAGTCCATCGGGTCCGGGCGTCGCGCCACGCCGGGCGATGTAGCTCGAGGTCGAGCGCCAATAGGACTGGCTGAAGGCCATCCGCTTTTCGCGCTCGGGCGTCTTCAGCAGGTTGCCCAGCCCGAAATGGATGCGTCCCTCGGCCACCCCGTCGACAAGCTGGGCCAGGGGAACCGCCTCGAAGCGACAGGTGGCCCCCATCGCCTCGCACAGGGCGCGGCCAACCTCGACGTTGAAGCCGGTCAGCGCGCCGTCCTCGTCGCGAAAGCTGAAGGGGACCACGTTTTCGGTGACGGCCACGGTCAGTTCGTCGGCGAGCGCCGGTCGCGTCGCCAGTAGAACCGCCGCCGCGAATAGGACCATCAGCCGGTGTGCGCGCATGGTCGTTCCCCCGAGTAGAACACGCGCTTCAGGTTTAACCTGAATGGATGTCCCTGTCCAGTTGGGCGCGGTCCCGTAAATCGCGTCTACGGATCTTGCCGGTCGGGGTCATCGGCAACTCGTCCACGAACTCGACCAGACGCGGGTATTCGTGGGCGGCGAGACGCGCCTTGACGAAGGCCTGGATCTCGGCGGCCAAGCGGTCCGAGGGGACGAAGCCCGGACGCGGCACGATGAACGCCTTGACCAGTTCGGTGCGCAACCGATCGGGCACGCCGACGGCGGCGGCCATCGCCACGGCCGGGTGTTTCATCAGGCAGTCCTCGATCTCGGCCGGACCGATGCGATAGCCGGCCGAGGTGATGACGTCGTCGGCGCGCCCCTCGAACCAGAAATAGCCGTCCTCGTCGACCCGGCCGGTGTCGCCGGTGGCCAGCCAATCGCCCTGGAACTTGGCGGCGGTCGCCTCGGGACGGTTCCAGTATTCCAAGAACATCACCGGATCGCCGCGGCGCACGGCGATCTCGCCGCTTTGGCCGGGTGGCAGCGGGGCGCCGCTCGCGTCGATCACGGCGACCTCGTGACCGGGAATGGCGCGCCCCATGGCGCCCGGACGCACCGGCATCAGCCCGGCGCAGTTGCCGATCACCAGATTGCATTCGGTCTGGCCATAGAATTCGTTGATGGTCAGCCCGAAGGTGTCGCGGCCCCAGGACAGCAACTCCTCGCCCAGCGTCTCGCCGCCGCTGCCGATGCTGCGCAAGGCGACGTCGGGGCGCCGGCCAATGCCGGCCTGGCGCATCAGCTTCAGCGCGGTGGGCGGCATGAAGACGTTGCGCACAGTGTGGCGGGCCATCAGCGCCATCGCCTCGCCGGGGTCGAACTTGCGCGCCCGGTGGGCGAGCACCGGCACGCCATGGTGCCAAGCCGGCAGCAGCACGTCGATCAGCCCGCCGATCCACGCCCAGTCGGCCGGCGTCCAGAACAGGTCGCCTTCTTGCGGAAAGAATTCGTGCGGCAGCTCGACGCCCGGCAAATGGCCCAGCAGCACGCGATGGGCGTGCAGGGCGCCCTTGGGGTTCCCCGTGGTGCCCGAGGTGTAGATGATCAAAGCGGGATCGTCGGCCGCCGTGTCGACCGGGACGAACTGGTCGGACGCCCGCCCCAGGCGGTCGTGGAAATCGAGCGCGCCGGGGCCGCCGCCCACCGCCAGCACCGTCGAGAGCGCCGGCAGCCGGTCGCGCAGCGGCTCGATCTTGGCCAGATTGGCGTGATCGGTGATCAGGGCGCGCGCCCCCGAATCCTCGAGCCGGTACAGCAGCGCGTCCTCGCCGAACAGCGTGAACAGCGGCAAGGCGATGGCGCCCAGCTTATAGGCCGCCACATGGGCCACCGCCGTCTCCAGGCTTTGCGCCAGCAGGATCGCCACCCGGTCGCCCCGGCCCACCCCCTGGGCGGCCAGCGTGTTGGCCAAGCGGTTGGACAATCGCCGGATTTCGCCGAAGGTGTGGCGGACCACGCCGCCCGCGCCGTCGTCGGCGATCAGCGCCACCGCGTCGGGGGGCTGCCGGTCGCAGACGTCCACGCCGATATTGTAGCGGGCGGGAATGCGCCAGCGGAAGGCGCCGCGCAGCTCTTCGAAACTCGCGGCCCTGGTCGGCATGAAGCCCTCCTTCGAAAAGTTTCCAGGCCTGTGACGCTCCTCACAGGCGACCGCTCCGATCTGTGACAGAAATGGGTCATCGAACGCAACCGACCGAGAAGCAGGAGGCTCAGAATGAGCGCGCAAGCCAAGAAAAGGCCTTTCGAGACCGAAGACGAGTTCACCATCACCTGGCAACAGATTTTGGATTGCGACGGCTCCGAATGCGAGGCTGGTCCCCCGCCGGACGAGATCCTGGTCGCCGCCCAGGCGGCGATCGATGGCGGCCACGGTGACGAGGTGCCGACCCGCGACGCGTTGATCGCGCTGGGTTGGGACGAGCTGACCCTGCCCACGACCACGGGCGAGGACGGCGAGGACGCCGAGGACGGCCACTCGACCCACGAGCCGCCCGCCTGGGGTCGTCCCGACGACGACTTTCATCCCGGCGGCCGGGGGCGCGGCAACGGCGCTCCCGACGCGGATTTCGTGCCGGGCGGGCGCGGGCGCGGGCGGGGCAATCAAACCGACACCGGAACCGATGGCGGCGCCAACAATGGCCGCGGCTGGGGAACCCGCCGGGGCGACGCGGACACCGAGGAAGACGCCTACGCGGCCTTCCGCCTGGGCATGGGTGGCCTGTCGGGCGGCGCCGCCGACCCGCTCGCCGGCTGTTGTGGCGAGGAGGGCGGACTGGCCGAGGCCGGTGGCGCGGTGGTCTGCGACGAGGAGACGCGGTTGATGCGGATGGGCAAAGGGAAGGGTCAAACCGCCGCGGATTATTTCGCCGGATGACCTTCCGCCGGGGAAAGGCGCGGGGGCGGACCTTTCCCCGGTCCCAACTCTTTTATCCCGCACGCTTTCGATGTAAGATCGACGCAGTTCAAGCCCGCATCGCGCCGCTTCGGGGTTGCGGAAGAATTGCGGAGGCAATCATGGGGCATGGAAGCTATCTCGGTGGGGGGCTGGTCATCCGCAAGGGCTCCTATTCGGGCGGCAAGCCTGCACGAAGTAGTGGGCGAAAGAACAGGTGTGTGTCTCTGGTGGGTGATGTGCTAAGTTCCGCCAGTGGGAAAAAGTCTACAATACAAATTGATTCGACGCTCAATCAACATGCAAGCAATTCAAAAAATCATTGCGCACAAGCCACCAAGAAAGCAAAAAGATCTCACATAATAACAAAAAAGAGCGAGAAATTTTCGTATGAGGACCACCGGAGGAATCAATCAGATGCGGAGCTCTGTTTTATCGCTTACCGGCGCCAGATGGACAATCTAGAATAACAAATTCGTTGTTTCTTTTCTGACCCTAGTCGTCGTCGAGGATCATGCAGGCGCATGACGGCGGTGGTTTTTTGGTAGCAGCCTTACTCCGGCGCGCGGGATGTAAGCTAATGTTCACTTTCGATGTAGGATCGATCGATGAGTGAGAACGATCACATCCGGATCGCATTCGACGATCCCTGGGCCGATGACGGCATCAGCACTTGGGAGGACTATCCCGAGGGCACCGAAGTCATCGCGTATGGCGTGCCCGAAAAGCCGCTCGATTGGTGCGGCACGCCGGTTCCCGGCGGCTCCGAGGATACGCGCGGCCCGCGCGCCGTGCTGCGCGACGACGGCGTCGCGGCCTTCCGCTCGGCGATGGCCAGTCTGGGCTACCGCGACGCGCGGGTCCGCGCGTTCCTCGATCTGCGCACGGACGCCGACCCGATTCCCGCTTGCATGCCGGCCTTCGACGACTCGCTGGTCACCGACGCGCTGTTCGACAGCCTGGACGAGTTCGGGCTGTTGGCCTGAGCTATTTCGTCTCTCCGCACAGCGTCACGAATCCGATCCGATGGGGCGGCCCGTAAAGGGTGAGCCGCCACCGCGCGCAGCCGGATTTGTCCGGCGGGGCGGCCAGCGTGGCGGCGCCGCTTCGTCCGCCCGTCTCCCAGCCGGACGAGCCGCCCAGGCCCATCGCCCGAGCGGCGGCGGTGGCGCGCAGGATCGGCTCCTTGTCGAGCGGGCGCAAGAAATCCGGCCAGGCGACGCCCGGCCCGATTTCGGTCGGCGGCGGCCGCAGCAGCGTGGCGACGACGCCCAGCAGGGTGAGCAGGGCGACCAGCGCCAGCACGATGCTCCAGGATCTCGGCATCGCGTTCATTCCAG
>JADGAL010000276.1 GCA_015232025.1 Alphaproteobacteria bacterium | reverse complement strand
GTGACCACCGCCTTCACCCTGGGCATCGACGCGCCGGCCGCGATGGCCGAGGCGGCGCGCGCCGTGTCCACCCTGCCGCTGCTCAAGCTGAAGATGGCCGGCGACGCGCTCGATCTCGACCGGGTCGAGGCGGTGCGCGACGGCGCCCCCTCGGCCCGTCTGGTGGTCGACGCCAACGAGGCCTGGGACATCGACCGCCTGCGCCAACTCGCCCCCGCCCTCGCCGCGCTGGGCGTCGAGTTGATCGAGCAGCCGCTGCCCGCCGCGGCCGATGGCCCGCTGGCCGGCTTCGCCAGCCCGGTGCCGCTGTGCGCCGACGAATCCTGCCACGACGCCGCCTCGCTGGCCGGCTTAGGTGGACGCTATCGAATGGTCAACGTCAAGCTGGACAAGACCGGCGGGCTGACCGAGGCGTTCCGCGTCCGCCGTCTCGCCGCCCAGGCCGGGTTGGGCGTGATGGTCGGCTGCATGGTCTCGACCTCGCTGGCCATCGCCCCGGCGATGCTGATCGCCCAGGGGGCCGCCGTGGCCGATTTGGACGGCCCGCTGCTGCTCGACCGCGACCGCGAGGGCGGTCTGGCCGTCGGCGGCGCGCTGATCCAGCCGCCGGAAAAAGGCCTGTGGGGCTAACGCGATTCAAATTTTATGGAAAACCACAGAGTAAGTATGGAAAACCACTCAAGACAAACTTCTGTATAGACTTGCTCTATTTCACGATTAGTCGGTATATTGGTGTCAAGACGAACACCAATGATCGGCAGGCCAACATGAACACGGCGACCGCGATGCAAAACCCTTCGAACGACGACGGCCCCCGTGGGCAGCGGGTGCTCGAACGCATGGTCGTCGCCCCCGGAACCCGCATCTTCCATCAGGGAGATCCGGCCTCGGTCGCCTACATCATCGAGTCCGGCCTGATCGAGCTGATCGACGAGAATGGTGACGACTGCACGGTCATCACCACGCTGAGCCGCGGCGAAATCCTGGGCGAAATGGCGCTGATCGACGGCGAGGCCCGCTCGGCCACCGCCCGCGCCGTCAAGCAGACCGTGCTGGCCATCGTGCCGCGCGAGGCGTTCGAGGAGTACATGACCCGCACGCCGCCCTTCATGCGCAAGCTGATGGACGTGATGACCAAGCGCCTGCGCCGTCAGACGCGTCAGGTGCTGCTCAACCAGGGAGGCGCCCGATAACCCGCGATCCCCAACCCCAATGGCCCCGGCGAAAGCGGCGTTAGCCGCTTTCGTTGTTTGTACGGCAAAGCGGCCGAGGCGGGAGATGGAGGGCGCTGCGGCCCGAGCGGAACCAGTTGCGCAGGTCGATATTGGCGAACAAGGCGGGTTCGACGAAGCGGATTTCGGCTTCGGTCCCCTCCAGGCGATAGTCGACGAAGCCGACCCGGTGGGTGCCGCCATGGTCGGGCTTGCGCTCGTCGGCGTTGACGAAGCTGGTCGACGGAGCCCAGACGATATCGACCCCGCCGCGCCGCACATGGCGCCAGATATGCAGATGGCCGCAGCCCACCACCCGCACGTCGTGGCGATCGATCAGGCCGAACAGCCAGCGCCGGGATCGCGGATCGCACCAGCCGGCGGTGACCCGCTCGTCGTCGGGATCGTCGAGATAGGGCGGCTTGTGCATGAACAGCGCCACGGGGCCGGCCGTTTCGGCCAGGGTGGCTTCCAGCCAAAGGCGCTGCGCGGCCTCGGCCTCCAGTCCGCTTTGGAAAATCTCGCTGTCGATGCCGATCAGCGTCCACGCGCCCAGGGCGACGGTCCAACGGTCCTCGCCGAACAGGTCGAGGAAGCGACGATGGTGCGCCTGGGTCACGGCGCGCCCCGGACGAGGCCCGGCGGGACATTCGCCGATGTCGTGGTTGCCGGGCAGAACCCGCACCGGCGCCTCCAGACGCGCGATCTGCTCGCGCGCGAACGCCAGCGCCGCCGGGTCGCCCCAGCCGTCGAACGACAGATCGCCAGACACCACGACCAGGTCGGGGGGATCATCGCGGATCAATCCGACAAAGACGTCCCAGTTGTCAAAGAAATACGCCCTATCGCGCGAAAGATGCAGATCCGAAACCTGCACTATGCGGAAACCCATAAACCCCCCTCCGAAGTCGCATTCGCCTAATAACGCAAAGACCGCGCGTTCGCCATTCATTCGATCTTTCGGAAAACTTCAAGCGGGCATAGAATGTGTCAAGCCCAGAAGGGCGCTTTGGAGGATAAGACGTGGCAAGAAGCCGCGAAAGCTTCGAGGTGCAGCTATTCAAGGACGATCACTGGGTCGTCCATGAGCTGAAGGATTCCGAGAAGCCGGCCCGTGACATGGCGGCGAAACTGATCGCCAACAAGAAGGTCCGCGGCGTCCGCGTCGTGCGGAACTGGGAACGCTCGGACGGCTCGCTGACCGAAAGCGTCCTGTTCGAAAAGCTGAAGGAGGCCGAGCAGGAGGACGCGCGAATCGTCGCCATCGACGAGGCGCCGGTCTGCCAGCAGCCCAACGACTATTACGCCCTGTCCAGCCGGATGACGGTCAACCGCCTGCTCAGGCGATATTTCGACCAAGCCATCCTGACCCCCACCGAATTGATGCACAATTATCGCCAGATCAAGAAGGTGCAGGAGTTGGACTCGCTGTACCCATCGGCGATCGACCGGGTGGCCACCCTGCAGACCAGCGATGGCGCGGGCGATTCCCGCCAGCGCCGCGACGAGCTGTTCCGCACCTTCGATCAAATGGCCTCGCGCGCCCGCGAGGCCGAGCGGCGGCGCCTGCCCGAACTGGGCGGCGATTTCGGCGAGGTGGTCGCCAAGCTGGAACGATGCGGCAGCCCCGACGACCAGGACTATTTGTCGCTGGTGGTGCTGTCGGCCGATCTGGTCAACAACCGCAGTTGGTTGGCCAAGCTGGAACGGGTCGCCGGGCTGATGAACGACGCGCTGCCAAGCCATCCGCTGGGCCTGCTCGACGGCGCCGCGGCCGATCTGATCGCCACGCCGGCGATCACCGAGGACATGCTGGGCCTCCAGCCCAATCTGGCGACCACCCTGATCCGACTGATCGATCTGGCCGAGGGCTGCTACTCGAACGACAATGTCGATCCCGACGCCGCGATGCCCAAGATCAACCGGCTGATCGGCGAGGGCCGGCTGGTCTGCTGCCGCGAGGCGCTGGTCGACCGCATCCGCCGCGCCCTGCGCAGCGCCCAGCCGCTCAACAAGAACGAACCGGCCCACGAGAAGGAGTGCTTCAAGCAGGTCGCCCAACGCCTGTGTACGCCGACCGGCCTGTTTGGCGGGCCATCGACCGCCGAGGCGCTGACCCTGCGTTTCGGCCGCGGCCTGGAGGAAGGCGGACGCGGCGGCCGCAACAAGGCGATCCAGGGCTGCATCGCGGCGCTTCCCGAGGCGCGGTTCCGGTTCGTCTATCTGCTCGACCTCGCCGGCTCGGAGATGGGGGCCGAATGTCTCGACGACATCATCGGCCATCTGAACTATCTGGTGGGCCACCGCGACATCAACCGCATCTCGCCGCGCGGCCGGCCGCCGCGCGAGCGCATGCTGCACCTCACCGCCATGCATCGCGCCGCCCTGGAATCCCAGCTTCCCGAAGCCGAAAAGGCGCGCATCGCCGACCTGATCGACGAGGCGCTGTGCCAATACCTGCTCCGCGAAGGCATCATCGAAAAGCTGGACGACAAGGGCAGCCCGCTTCGGGTGCGCGCCAATCATCTGGTGAATTTCTGCGCCGCGGGCGTGCTGCCCGAACGCGGCCGGTCGAGCAAGCTGGCGCGCGAACGCGTGCTTGTCCATCTGCGGGCGCCGAATTTCGACGCCACCTACACCGAGGGCATCGCGACCGACGAGGGGCGGCAAAAGGCGCTCCGCGCCTTCCACCAAATGCTGATCAAGGGTGGATTCGCCGGCTGAAGCGGGATCACGCCGGCTTGGCGCGATCGTGGTCCTCCAGGAATTCGACCAGATTGGGCGCGCGCTCGATCAGGGTTTCCAGCAGTCGCTTGGCGCGGTCGGCGATTTCCAGCGTCTCGGGGTCGAGCAGCGGCGCGTATTCCTCGCGCTGAAGCTGGGACTTGGCCTCGTGAATGACGCGCACGCAGTCCAGGAAGGCTTGCCGCGAATCGAGCGGCAATTCGACCCCTTGGGTCACCCGGTCCTCCCAGATGCGCAGCAGGCGGAAGTTGGTGCGGATCACCTCGCGCAGCATCGGCACCTGCAACTGGCGGAAATTGTCCGCCAGTTCGCGTTGCGCGTCGCGCTGGCCGTCGTCGTCCCGCGGCAGGGCGGCGATCGCCTCCTGGGCGAGATAGCTCAAGCCCTGGTACTCGTCGCTTTGGCGCAGGAACTCGTAATAGATCGCCTTGAAGGTCGGATAGGTATCGGCCGAATAGCCGCGGATGGTGCGCGCCTGCGTGGCGAGCCGGCTGAGTTCGTCCAGACGCTCGGCCAGCGCATCCACATAGATGCGCGCCGTTCGCCTAAGATGGTCGCTGGATTTCGCCCTTCTGCCGTCGCCGAACATTCTCACCGCTCGCTGTTGTCGAGCTCCCTCAACATGCCAAACTTGCCTTCGATCGCGGCCAGTCGTTCGATGGCGTCCGAGGCGCTTTGCACCAGGGCGCGCTCGTCGGCAGCGAGATCGTCGACACCACCGATGCCCGATAGGCTGCCGGTCAGTT
>JADGAL010000275.1 GCA_015232025.1 Alphaproteobacteria bacterium | reverse complement strand
CCTGGTCGACACATCGGTCTGATCGTCGCCACACGCAGAGACATCGTCGGTTCAGCGATTTCTCAAAACGTAGAGCAGTTTCTGGACCTATATTCGCCTTACCAGCTACGCTGGAATTGGGCCGAGGCCTCCGCCCTAGTCGCATGGATTGCCAGGAACACCGGCATCATCACGCTGTCGGATCAAGATGTCTCGGCATTTCCCGATCTTTCTCACGCGGATCGCGAAGAGCGACTTCGCCCATTGTGGGGACTGAAGATTGGTCGCGATGATTCGAAAGAGGCGCGATCGCTCGAATGGGTCATGTCGTACCTTTCCGACTTCAATGGACAACTGCAGGCACGCGACTTGGTTCGATTTCTCGCCGCCGCCGCCAAGCGCAGCCCAAATGACGCGAAACGCCCCGACAACCGGGTGTTGGCGCCTGCGGCGATGCGCAACGCCATTGATGATTGCAGCAACGAGCGCGTAAAGGAAGTCAAGGACGAGAACCTAGCTCTGAAGGATGTACTTGATCGCCTGTCACAGAACCCCCCGGAGGCCAGGTTCAACCCATTGGGGCTTGAGGACCTCGCCAATCTCGGACTCGTCAAAAGCGACATCGACCTGATGGCGCTGAATGGCGCAATCTTCCTTTCGAACGGTGAATATTACATTCCAGAAATCCTGCGGGTTGGTCTAGGTTTCACCTATGCTGGCGGCGCGCGGAAGAAGGTGGTCGGGCTGATGCGCGAAGCTGCGGCCCGGAACAAGGCCGGCTTCTGAATCGGGCCTGACCCACCTCGGCAACTCAGCCGCCCGCCTTTCGCGCCAGACGGGGGAACGCGAAGTTGGCCTCGACGTAGTCGGCGAGTTGGCCCAGGCTTTCCTCGGCCATCACGCCGCCCGTCTCAAGCACCAGTTCGGGGCGCTCGGGCGTCTCGTAGGGCGCCGAGATGCCGGTGAATTCGGGGATGCGGCCGGCCCGCGCGCGGGCGTATAGGCCTTTGGGGTCGCGGCCCTCGCAGGTGGCGAGGTCGGCCTTGACCCAGACCTCGTGGAACAGGTCGCCGGCGATGGCGCGGGCGCGGGCGCGGTCGGCGCGGTAGGGCGAGATGAAGGCGGTCACCACCAGCACCCCGGCTTTCGCGAACAGGGCCGCCACCTCGCCCACCCGGCGGATGTTCTCGGCGCGGTCGGTGGGGCTGAAGCCCAGATCGGCCGACAACCCGTGACGCAGATTGTCGCCGTCCAGCACCGCGACCTGCCAGCCGCGTTCGAACAGGCGACGCTCCAAGGCCATCGCCAGCGTCGACTTGCCGGCGCCGGACAGGCCGGTCAACCACAGCACGCCGCTGGCGTGGCCATTGGCGCGCCAGCGCTCGGCCAAGCCGATTTGATGTTCGACCCTGACGATGTCGCCGCCACCCGCCATCTGCGCCTCCACGATGTGTCGGCGGCAGTGTGGCGCGGCCGGCCCGGCTTGTCGCCATGGCAGAGGGAGGCCCCTCCGGCCCGATCGCGCGGCCGGGCACCCATCATGGAGAATACCCGTCTCAGTCGGAGCAGGGTCGGCTAGGCGAGACCCGCGCCACCCCAGATGCGGGCTTGCGACTTGGCCATCACATCGAGGCGCGCTCCGTGACCGTGTTGGACGTCACCTCCATTTCGACCCGCCCCTCCCTGTTCCACCCCAAGCCCGAGGCGGCGGCGCGCCTGCCCGCCGGCGCGGGACCGTTCCTTGTCGTGATGGTCGATGCCGAGGAGGAATTCGACTGGCGTCGCGGCTTTTCATCGACCCAAGTCAGCGTTTCGACCATGCGTCACCAAGTCCGCGCCCAACGGCTGTTCGAGCGCCATCGCGTGGTGCCGACCTATCTGGTCGATCATCCGGTGGCGGCGCAGGCCGAGGGCTATCAGCCATTGCGCGAGTTCCTGCGCGACGGACGCTGCGAGATCGGCGCGCAATTGCACCCCTGGGTCAATCCGCCGCTCCGTGAAACGCCTGGCGAACGGCTGTCCTATCCCGGCAACCTGCCGCGCGAGCTTGAGGCCGAGAAGCTGCGCCACCTGACCGGCGCCATCCAGGACGCCTTCGCCGTGCAACCCAAGGTCTATCGCGCCGGCCGTTGGGGCGCCGGGCCGGCCACCGCCGACATCCTGGCGCGGGAGGGCTTCGAGATCGACTCGTCGGTCCTGCCGAGCACCGATCTGACGGGGCGCCACGGCCCCGACTACAGCCGTTGCGGCGCGCGCCCCTACTGGTTCGGAGGCGGCCTTTTGGAAATTCCCACGACCGTGGCGCTGATCGGCGCGCTGGCGGGCGGCGGGCCGGGGCTTTATCGGCTGGTCGCCGGGCCGCTTGGCGAGGCGCTGCGGCTGCCGGCCCTCTGCGCGCGGTCACGGCTGCTCGATCGGGTGCGGCTGACCCCCGAGGGCGTGTCGCTCGACGAGGCGCGGCGTCTGACCCGCTGGCTTCTGGCGCGCGGGCAACAGGTGTTCGTCTTGACCTATCACAGCCCTTCGCTGGAACCGGGCCATACGCCCTATGTGCGGTCGCGGGCCGACCTCGACCGCTTTCTCGCCTGGATCGCCGACTATCTCGCCTTCTTCCACGACGAGATCGGCGGCGTGGCCGCCACGCCCGGCGAGATTCTGCGCCTTGCCAGGACTCAGTCGCCGTGAATCAGCGCGTACCACAGCCGGCCGAGGCCCTCGTGAACCGCGTAGTGGCCGCGATGCAGCGCCGCCGCGCTGGGCAGCAGGCTGTAAAGGCCATGCAATTCCGGAGCGGCGCGGGCGCCGCTGGGGTCGGGCCGCGTCGCGATGCCCTCGCGCTCGAAGGCTTGGCGGGCGCGCGGCATGTGGAAGGCGCTGGTCACCAGCACCACCGTCCGGATGCCCTGGAACCGCAGGATTTCGGCGGCGAAGCGGGCGTTTTCGGCGGTGTCCTGCGAGCGGCTTTCGATCCAGCCCGGCGCCATCCCGAAATCGGCGGCCAGACTGTCGGCCATCAACACCGCGACCGGCGTGACGTCGGGCGGCGAGCCGCCGGCCAGCAGGATCGGCAAGTCTTCGCGGCGCGCCACCCGCGCCCCGTGGCGCAGGCGCTCGAGGCTCATCGTGCCCAGCGCGAATTCTCCCGGCTGGGCGACCCAGTCGGCGCCCAGCACCACCACCGCGCCGGCCGGCCCCTCGGCGGGTGGCGGCCCGCCCCCGCCCGCCAGCCGGTACAATTCGTCGGCCACCGGCGCCAAGCTGAGCAGCCACAACAGCCCCAGCGAGACTCCCGCCAGGCGCAAGCCCAGGCGCGGCCGGGTACGGGCCAGCATGACCCCCGCCAACGCGGCGAGCAGCAGCGGCGTCGGGGGCAGAACCAATTGCTTGATCAGACCATACATCGCGGTGCCCCTCCGTGACCCAGCTTCCACCACGCCACGACTTCAAATCGATCGGCGGCGCCATGGCGCGCGGAGCCGCCTGGATGCTGGCCATGCGCTGGTCGCTGCGCCTGGTCGGCCTGATCAATACCATCATTTTGGCCCGCCTGCTCGTCCCCGCCGATTTCGGCGTGGTGGCGATGGCGACCATCGTGGTCGGCTTCGTCGAGATGCTGTCCGAAGCCAATGTCGACATGGCGCTGCTGCGCCGCGCCGACACCGCGCGCGCCCACTGGGACACCGCCTGGACCGTGCAAATCCTGACCGGGCTGGGCGCCACCGCCGCCTTGTGGCTGGCCGCCGCGCCGATGGCCACCTACTACGCCGATCCGCGCGTCGAGACGGTGATCCAAATCGTCTCGCTGCGCGCCGCGCTGATCGGGTTCCAGAACATCGGCGTGGTCGAGTTCCGCCGCAAGCTGGACTTCGCGCGCGAGTTCCGCTTCTGGGTGTGGCGCAGGCTGTCGACCGTGGTGCTGACCTTGGCGCTGGTGCTGGCGATCGGCGACTGGCGCGCCCTGGCCTGGGGCATGCCGCTGGCGGCCCTGGTCTCGGTGGCGCTCAGCTTTCGGATGTCGGACTACCGGCCGCGCCTCTCGGTGGCCAAGTTCGGCGAGATCTGGTCCTTCTCGCGCTGGCTGATCGTCTTCAACACCGCCCAGTTCGTGTCGCGCCGGGTCGATGAATTCGTGGTCGGCGGGATGGCCGGCGCCACCTTGATGGGCCATTACTACGTCGCCTCGGACGTCGCCACCATGCCGACCCGCGAGGTGGTGCTGCCGGTCGGCCGCGCCCTGATCCCCACCTTCGCCGCCTTGTCGCACGACCAGGACGAGCTGTGGGCGGCGGCGCGCACCGTGCTTGGCGTGCTGGCGCTGATCTGCTTTTCGACCGGCGTCGGGCTGGCGATGGTCGCCGAGGATCTGGTGCGGGTGGTGCTGGGCGCCCGCTGGCTGGAGGCGGTGCCGTTCTTCAGTCTGCTCGCCCTGGCCGGCGCGCTGGAGGGGATCGCGCTGGGCCTGCAACCCTATTTCGTGGTGCGCGGGCACGAGCGGGCCTACGCCATGGCCAATCTGGCCGGCGTGGCGCTGCTGGTCCCGGCCGCCTTCGCCGCCGGGCATCTTCTAAGTGTCGAGGCGGTGCCGCTGGCCCGCATCGCCACCGTCGCGCTGATGCTGGGCGGCCTGATCGTCATGCTGGCCAGGGTGTCGGGCGCCGGGCTGGCCGCCGTGATGGCCGAGCTGTGGCGTCCGCTCGCCGCGGCGGGCGCCATGGCCGCCGCGCTGGCCGCCCTG
>JADGAL010000274.1:1437-4745 GCA_015232025.1 Alphaproteobacteria bacterium | reverse complement strand
GACGCCGATTACATGGTGATCCGCGAGCGGCCATTGTGCGCGATGTCCGTGCTGCGCGGACTGGCCGCCCTGTTCCCCGAGGACGAAGCCGCGTTCTCAACGGTGCACTGAAGCGTGACGCCCCAAATGCGCGTCACGCTTCAGTGGCCGCTGGTTCGCCCCTCGCCGGGCGGGCGCCCTTGGCGCCCTTGGCCGCGGCCTCAACGGCCGCTGGTTCGCCCCTCGCCGGGCGGGCGCCCTTGGCGCCCTTGGCCGCGGCCTCAACGGCCGCTGGTCGCGTGGCCATGAACATCGACACCATGCGTCGCATCGACCGATGGGTCGGGGTGCCGCTGTGCGTCCTGGCCACGCTGGTGTCGCGCCCGGCCCGACGCCGCGCCGAGGCGCCGCGCAACGCCTTGTTCATCGAGCTGTCCGAGATGGGCAGCGTGGTGCTGGCCGATCCGGCGATGCGCAAGCTGCGCCGCCTGACCGGCTGCGACCCGCATTTCGTGATCTTCGCGGCCAATCGGGCCAGCCTGGACCTGCTGCGCACCGTGCCCAGCGACAACGTGTTCGCCATCCGCGCCGATTCGTTTTGGCGCCTCGCCGCCGACAGCCTGCGCTTCGTGGCGTGGGCGCGGCGGCGGCGCATCGACGTCGCCATCGATCTCGAATTGTTCTCCCGCTATTCGGCGCTGCTGACCTGGGCCAGCGGCGCCGCCACGCGGGCCGGCTTCCACCGCTTCCACGCCGAGGGGCTTTATCGCGGCGACCTGCTGACCCATCGGGTCGCCTACAACCCGCACATCCACATCGCCAAGAACTTCGTGGCGCTGGTCAACGCGGTGGTCGCCCCGGCCGCCGAGCGGCCGTTCTCGAAGACCCGCATCGAGGACGACGAGATCCGCATCGATCCGCCCCCGCTGCGGCCCGAGGCGCTGGCCCGCGTCGACCGCCTGCTGGCCGGGCATGATGGCCGCCGGATCGTCTTGATCAACGCCAATGCCGGCGACATGCTGCCCCATCGCCGCTGGCCGGCCGAATTGGTGGTCTCGCTGATCCGGTTGGCGCTGGCCCGCTGGCCCGACATCCGCGTGCTGCTGACCGGCACGGCGGCCGAGATCGACCATTCCGCCGCGCTGTGCGAAGCGGTGGACGATCCGCGCTGCGCCAGTCTGGCGGGCCGCCTGGACCTGGCCGAGCTGCCCGCCCTGTACGCGCGCGCCGTTCTGATGGTGACCAATGATTCGGGGCCGGGCCATTTCGCGGCGGTGGCGGGGATGCCGGCCATCGTGCTGTTCGGCCCCGAAACGCCCGCCCTGTATGGGCCGCTGGGGCCGGGCGTCGCGTTGAGCGCCGGCTTGGCCTGCTCGCCCTGCGTCAGCGCCGCCAATCACCGCAAGACGGCGTGCGACGACCCGGTCTGCATGCGCGCCATCGCCCCCGACGAGGTGCTGCGGGCGATGGCCGTTTGGCTGGACGGCTTAAGCGATGGGCATCGCGGCGTCGAGCCGGCTGGGCGGGAACCACAGCGAGACCGTGGTGCCGACGCCGATCTGGCTGGTGATCTCGAGTCGGCCGCCATGCAGCTCGATGAGGTGCTTGGCCAGCGGTAGGCCCAGCCCGGCGCCGGCCGCTTCGCGCGCCACATGGATGTTGCCCTGGACGAAGACGTCGGTGACGCGCGACAGATCCTCGGGCGCGATGCCGATGCCGGTGTCGGTGACCTTGAGCAGCAGCGCGCCGTCGGGCTCGATCTCGGCGGCCGCCATGACGTGGCCGCCGGCCGGGGTGAACTTCACCGCGTTGCCGAGCAGATTGATCAACACCTGGGTCAGGCGGCGCTGATCGGCGAGGATCGGCGGCAGGTTGCCGGGCACGTTGTTGGAGATGGTGCAGTTCCGGGCCTCGGCGGTCTGGCGGATCATCGACAAGGCGTCCTCGACCACCGCCGAGACGTCGGTGGGGCGCTCGGCCAGTTCCAGCTTGCCGGCCTCGATCTTCGACAGGTCCAGGATGTCGCTGATCACCCCCAGCAGATGCTCGCCCGAACGGCGGATGTCTTGGATGTAGTCGCGATAGCGGGCGTTCCCCACCGGGCCGAAGGTTTCGGCCAGGATGATGTCGGAAAAGCCGATCACGGCGTTCAGCGGGGTGCGCAACTCGTGGCTCATATGGGCCAGGAAGTCGGATTTGGCGCGCGTCGCGTTCTCGGCGATGTCCTTGGCGTGGAACAGTTCGCGCTCGACGCGCAGGCGTTCGGTGACGTCGTGGAAGACGACCACGGCGCCGACGATGGCGCCGTCCTCGATCACCGGCGTGCAGACGAATTCGACGGGAAAGGCGCTGCCGTCGCGGCGCCGGAAGGTCTCGCCCGAGACCCGCACCGCGCCGCGCCCCTTCAAGGCGCGGTAAAGCGAGCAGCCGTCGAAATCGGCCGGGTTGGCCTCGTCGCCGGATTGGTGCAGCGTGGCGTGGACCGGGCGTTCGACCAGTTCCTCGATGCTCCAGCCGGTCATTTCGGTGGCGGCGGGATTGACGAAGGTGACGTGGCCGCGCGTGTCGAAGCCGAACACCCCCTCGCCCAGGGCGCGCAGGATCAGTTCGTGATGGTGCTGCAGCCGCTCGGCGGCGCGGCGGTCGCGGCGGTGTTCGGTGATGTCGCTGGCGGTGCCGCGATAGCCGCGGAAGGCGCCGACCGCGTCGCCGATCGGCCGACCGCTCATGTTCAGATAGCGCTCGATCTTGCCCAGCCGCATGACCACCGCGACGTCGCGGAACGGCCGCCGACCCAGCACATAGGCGGCATGGATGCTTTGCCCGGTGGCCATCTCGACGAAGCATTCGGCGGTGCGCCCGACCAGGGCGGCGGCGGGCATTCCGGTGGCCTCGGCGAAGCGGCGCGAGACGTTGGTGAAGCGCAGTTCGGGACCGATCTCCCAAATCCAGTCCGAGGCCGCCTCGGCGATGTCGCGGAAGCGCTGCTCGCTGGCGCGCAAGGTCTCTTCGGCGCGGGCGCGTTCCGAAATTTCGCGGCGCAAATCCTCGGTGCGCGCCGCGACGCGTTCCTCAAGCAACTCGTTGACCTGGCGCAGGCGATCGACGCCGCGATACAGCAGGCGCTTGACCATCACCAACGAGACGACCACGAACAGCACGCCGCCCGCCGTCTCGATGGCGTGTTCGAACACGCCGCCGGTGTCGTCGATGAGGTGCGAGAGGGCGCTGACCAGCGGGAACCAGAGGATCCCGCCCACGGCGTACGGCACGATGATTCGGGCCGAGCCCCTGAGTCGGGTCGACAGCTTCATGCCGGACCGATCCGG
>JADGAL010000274.1:0-1352 GCA_015232025.1 Alphaproteobacteria bacterium | reverse complement strand
ATGACGCGTTTGTCATGCCCGGTCCAGTTCGTTCGTGGTCGAATTGTTCGGGAAAACGAAAGACCGGCCCGCCCCCACGCCAGGGCCGGTCTTTCGGTCAGGCGAAAACGATCAGGACGCCAGCTTCTGCCGGGGCTCCTCTTCCTCTTCACCAATCTCGACGACCGAGCGCAGCAGCTTGACGATCGCCGACTGCACGCCCTCGGGCGCCGCGTTGTAGAGGCGCAGCAGGGTGAGCAGTTCGCGGCTGAGCGGGTCCTCGGCGACCTCGGAACGAATTCCGCCTTCCAGCCCGTCGAAGAAGAAGGTCACCGGCACGTCAAGCGCCTCGGCGGCGCGCCACAGCATGCTGCAGGACATGCGGTTGGTGCCCTTCTCGTATTTCTGGACCTGCTGAAAGGTGAGGCCGAGATGGCCGGCCAGTTCGCTCTGGCTCATTCCGATCAGGCTGCGGCGGAGGCGGAGACGGGAACCGACATGGATGTCGATCGGATCGGGTCCGTCTACGGAGGCGATGCGGCGTCGGGGCATGGGTTGCTCCTTGTACTGCGGCCAATGGGCCGCGGGCGGTCTTGACGCGGCCATGGGGCCGCGGGCGGCTTCGGCACGGGCGGCGTGCCGTTAGAGCAACCTTATCGGAACTCGCATGTGAAATGCAATCATCGGGTGCAGCTTGCGCGCAAACGACATCGGGCCGGGGGTTCGGCCCCCCGGCTCGCCTCGTTTTCCGTCGCTCCGTCCCGTTCAGGCGCCGCCGTTGACGACCGCCAGAACCACTCCCGTCCCGTCGCGATGGCATCGCGTCGGCGGCCGGTCGACCGCGGCACCAAGCCTGCGGCACGCATCGATCGCCGCGACTTCGGCCACGTCGATCACCATGGCCAGTTCGGCGAGTTCCAACTCGCGGGCCTCGTGGGCGAGATAGGCCAGGCACTCGCGTATCGCCTTGGCGCCTTTTGGCCTCTCGCCCCACCCCTGCATTGGAGTCACTCCCATTGCCGCGCCACGAACTATAGCGGCTCGGCGGTGCCGGTTCCCCTCCGGTATCTGGTAGTGGTCGTACGCGAGTCGCGACAATTGGAGTCAACTGGAACGCAGCACGCCCATGGTATGGGCACCGCGTGGTCAAAGCGCTATCCTGCGATGATCACAAGCGGGGTTGAGATCGAATGGCCAATCTGATGGTTTTCGACTGCGACGGCGTGCTGGTCGACAGCGAGATCCTGGCCTGCCGGGTCGGCGCCGCCGAGTTGACCCGCCACGGCTTTCCCCACCAACCGGCCGAGGTGGTCGAGCGCTATTGCGGGGTGGCCGAGTCGACGATGTCCGGGATCGTCGCCCGCGACTGGGGC
>JADGAL010000273.1 GCA_015232025.1 Alphaproteobacteria bacterium | reverse complement strand
TCTGTTAATAAATCCTCAAGTCCCAAGGGGTCTTGTCAGGTCGCCGGGCGAGTGTCGACCTTGTTGGTATCCGGGTTTTCGTTCCGGCGCTTTTTCATACCGAAAATGAACGCCTTTCATACCTCGTACAGAAGGTGGGATCGGGCGGCTCCATCGGATAAAAATTGACCCCACGAATACGCTCCGACGGGGTGGTGTGCCGCAACCGGCGAACCCCGGCCTCACCAATCGGCCCTTTCCGGCCGCAACGGAAGCTACGGGGGTTCAATGATGGACAAAGTGGAAATCCTTCTCGTCGACGCGAACAAGCTTTTCCGCGAAGGTCTCAAGCGGCTGCTCGACAATTCGCCGTTCGTGATCTCGGACGAGGCCGACAGCCTGACCGAGGGCCTGACCAAGCTGGAGACCGGCCTTAGGGCGCGGATCGCGCTGGTGGAGTTCGACGCCGGCTCGGACGACATGAGCATGCTGCATGCCTTCCGCGAGAAGTACGCGGATCTCAAGCTGGTGGTGCTCGCCGCCACCACGCGCAACATTCACCATCTGGCGCGCTGCTTCGAGGCGGGCGCCGACGCCTATTTGCTGAAGAACATCTCCCCCGATGCGCTGAAGCAGTCGCTCAAGCTGGTCCTGCTGGGCGAAAAGGTCTTCCCGACGCGGCTGGCGGCGCTGTTGGTCTCGGGCCAGGTCGACACCCACCGGCCGGTGACGGCCTCGGCCGATTTGCAGGGGCTGTCGGAACGCGAGGTGCAAATCCTGCGCTGCCTGCTCAACGGCCACCCCAACAAGGTGATCGCCAAGAAACTGAACATCACCGAGGCGACGGTGAAGGTCCATCTGAAGGGCGTGCTCAAGAAGATCAACGCCGCCAACCGCACGCAGGCGGCGATCTGGGCCTTGAACAACGGCCTGTCCAGCGAAAACATACCCATCCGCGCCACGGGCCGCCGCCCCGGTGGCCAGCCGATCGAGATCGGCCAGGCCTGACGACCGACCCGCGACGCGCCAAGGGCACCAGCTTTCTTGGTGCCCTTGGTTCTTTCGCGTCCTTCAATGCCGCAACGGCGCGCCCTCGGCGTCGGTCTCGACCTCCTCGGTGCGCCGCTTGGCGATGTCGCGGATGCTTTCCCCCTGGCGGGCGGCGAACACCGCCGCCTCGGTGCGGTTCTGGAATTTCAGCGCCTTCAGGATGGCCCGCACCTTGGTCTTCACATTGGCCTCGGTCAGGCTCAGGCTGCGGGCGATCGCCCGATTGGTCTTGGCCAGCCGGATCTGGTCGAGGATCGACAGTTCGACCGGCGAAAGCCTGGCGATGGTGTCGATGCGCAGGCGGTCGGTGACGATGTCCATCACGGCGGCCGAGGGCAGGATGGAGTATCCCGCCGTCGACAGGGTGAGGATATCCTTCAGCCGGTGCAGGGTGGCGTCCTGGAACACCACGCCGTCCGCCAGTTCCAGATAGGCCACCGCGTCGAGGAAATCCTGCGAGCGGATCAAAAGCACCACCTTGTGGCGCCGGCAGAATTCGGTCAGCGCCTCGAGATGGACCTTGGCCAGATTGCGCATGACGTGAAACGAGACGATGGCCACGTCCTCGCCGATCTGCTCGGGATGCTCGACCAGGATGCGGGCGTCGTCATAGACCGTGAGACGCCTTCGCTCCTCGGCATCGAAATGCTGGGCGATGTCCTCGGCCAGCCGCGGATCCTCGACCACCACGGCCGCCGGCGGCGCGGGGTTCGGCATGATTTCCGTCGCGAGTTCGCTCATCCTCCGACCTCGTCCGCCTGGGCACCCTGCTTGATCTTTCTCGGCATGCACCGCCTCCCGACCGTGTTTCCCGATGGCGGCCCCGACTCTCCAAAGCCACGACGCGCCGAAGCCGGTCCTCTTCCGGGCCTCGACAGCGACAACAGCGTGTTGCGTCCAAGGTTTCGACGCCTATCCGCCATGGCCTTCGGCGGAGCATGCGGATGACTTCCGTCGCGCCGTTCAGGGGATCGGCTCGGCCATAGGGGGTAGGGCGGTCGCGGTGACCTCTTGGCGGTTGCCGAGGCGCGCATTTTCAACCAAAGTCGTTGGGTGACCCAGACTGACGACATCGACGGACCCTCCCAAGGCCGCGACGCGGTCGCCGAACTTCGCGACAGCGAGGCGCGCCAACGCCTCATCACCGCCACGATGCCGGTGCCGCTGATGCTGATCGGACCCGACGAGGTGGTGCGCGAGGTCAATCCGGCGGCCATCGAGGTGCTGGGGGCGCCGAGCGAGGCGATCGTCGGCCGCCATTTCTCGGACTTCGTTTTCGAACCCACCGCCTATGGCGAGTATGACGACGAGATGCGGCGGTCGGGTGGCGTGCGGCGGGTCGAACTCCGCATGAGGCGCCTGGACGGCAACCCCTTCTGGGTTCTGGGGTCGGCCCAGGCTTTGCCGATGGGCGGCGGCCGGATCGGGCGCCTGGTGGTCTTCCAGGATCTCAGCGAGCAGAAACGCCGGCAGCAGGAATTGAACGCGGCGCGCGAGCGGGCCGAGCGCACCATCCGCGCACGGATGCGCTTCTTCGCGGCGGCCAGCCACGATTTGCGCCAGCCGCTGCAGGCGCTGGCGCTGTTCGTCTCGGCGATCGACGCGCACCTTCAGGGCGAGCGGCCGCGCTCGGTGCTGCAGAACATCAAGTCCGCCCTCAAGACCATGGAGGACATGTTCGAGGCCCTGCTCGACGTGTCGCGCGCCGATGCCGGCGTGCTCAAGGCCGACAAGGCCGAGGTTCAGATCGGCGATCTCTTCGAGCCGCTCGAAATGGAATTCGGCCCGCAGGCGGCGGCGGCGGGCGTGGCGCTCAGGGTCGTGCCGTCCAGCGCCACGGTGTCGAGCGACCCCAAGCTGCTCGCCCGCATCCTGCGCAATTTCCTCAGCAACGCCGTGCGCTACACCCAGCATGGCAAGATCCTGCTGGGGTGCCGCCGCCGCGGCGGGCGACTGCGCATCGAGGTGTGGGACACCGGGCCGGGCATCGCCGAGGACCAGCGTCTCGCGATCTTCGAGGAGTTCTACCGCGGCGAGGGCGGCTCGGACCGAAAGTCGGGGGTGGGGCTGGGACTGGCCATCGTGCAGCGCTTGGCGCGGCTGCTGCAGCATCCGCTCGACGTGCGGTCGGCGCGCGGCAAGGGCTCGGTGTTTTCCGTCGAAGTGCCCCTGATCGAGCCGGCTTTCACCGCCGGGCCGGAACCGGGGCTCGACGAGGCCGAGGACGCCCCGGACGTGTCCGGCCTAGTGGTGGCGGTGGTCGACGACGACGCCGACATCCTGCGCGGGCTGGCGCTGTTGTTCGAGGATTGGGGGGTGCGCGCGGTGACCGGACCGACCGGCGAGCGGGTCGTCGCCTCGCTGGCCGCCCAGGGACTGGCGCCCGATCTGGTGCTCTCGGATTTGCGCCTGGGGCGCCAGGACGGCATCGCCGCGATCGAGGCGATCAACGCCGCCCTTGGCGTCAAGGTGCCGGCGATCCTGTTCACCGGAGATTGCCAGGGCCTTGACAAGGTGTGGGAGCACCCGGTGCTGCTCAAGCCCCTCGACACGGCGCGCCTGCGCGTCGCCATGGCCGAGGCGGTGGGCCGCCGCGGGGGACCGGGTCCCTGAGGGGGGTCAGCCGATGGTCGATTGCTGGCGGAAGCTGCGGTTCGCGGCGATGGCCGCCTGGGTGCGGTTGTTGACGCCAAGCTTCTTCATGATCGACTTGACGTGAACCTTCACCGTGCCTTCGAGCATCCCCAACGAGCGGGCGATCTCCTTGTTCGAGTAACCCAGCGTGAGCAGCTTTAGAACCTGCGTCTCGCGCGGGGTCAGCGACTTGAAGTCGTGGTGGAAATCGCCGTCGTCGAAGGACGGGGGCTCCATGTCGCCGCTTCCCATCTCCTCGGGGGTGACCGCTTGGCCGGGCACGTAAAGCTCGCCCGACAGCACCAGCGGCAGGACGTGCTTCAAGATCTCGCCATTCGAGGATTTCAGGATGTAGCCGCGCGCCCCGGCCTCGATCGACGCCCGGATCGTCGAGCGCTGGCGCGAACCCGACACCACCACCACGGGGACCTTGGGCAGCTCCTCGATGAAGCCTTTCAGGTCGGCGATGCCGTTCAGCCCCGGCATCATCAGGTCGAGCAGAATCAACGTGATTCCCGGCGTCTCCTGGGCCAGCTTGCGCGCCTCGTCGGCCGTGCTGGCCTGCAGGATGGTGACATCGTCATACAGTTCCTCAAGGGCCAGAGAGATGCCATAGCGGAACAGGGCATGGTCGTCAGCGATGAGTACTACCACGTTTACAGCCTCGTGCGTTCGCCTTTGACGCAATATTGGTATAGCGTTAACGTGCCCGGAAAATAACCCATCTTTTGGAGAATACTCCGTAAGCACTACCACATAGGGAATGTGACTCGATGGTAGTAGGTAAGGGTCAAGAGGAAGCGGCACTTGTCCTGCCTCATGGCGGGATATGTAGTGTCCAAAATAGGGAGATCAACGGCCCGGTCGGGTGATTATCCTTGTCCACCACTTTGGCGCAAATGAATACCTCCATTTTTGAGGCAAGCATCCTTCCACGCTTGCGGCAGATCGCGGGCATCCCAGGCCACTTCCGCCCTGACCGGCAGATGGTCCGAGGCGACCCGCGCCGCCGCTTCGCCATGGACGCTGATGCGCTTCAGGCCGGCGCGCGGCCACACCCAGATCCGGTCGAGCGGCAGCAGCGGAAAACGCGAAGGGAAGGTGCGCGGCGCCAGCGATTGGC
>JADGAL010000272.1 GCA_015232025.1 Alphaproteobacteria bacterium | reverse complement strand
ATCGTCGGAACGGGTCCGCCAGTCGGCCATCGCCAGACCATGCCGGCGATACCATTCGCGCACTTTGAACATCGGCTCCTGCCGGACCAGACGGTCCGGGTCGAGCCAAGGCGACTCGGCCGGCGTGGCGCGGCAGCCATGGGTGAGATAGACGTCGGCGTAATCGGCGGCCATCTCGGCCATCCAGGCCGGGTCCGGCTCGTCGGGGAATTCGGCCACCGCCTTGGCCATGGCGGCCAGGGCGGCTGCGGAACCATCCCGCGTCAACCGCAACCCCAAACCCTCGGGGAAGCGGCTGGCCTTCAGCGCGACCGCGATCTCGACGTCGAGTTCGCGGTCGTGCAGGCGGGTAAACATCGCGAGGTCGTCGGAGACGGCCTCGCGGAAGACGGCCTCGGCCGCTTCACCCATCAATCAGCCCTCCCTTTCGGATGGGCGACGAAAACGATCGACGGGTTGGTCAGCTCGGGGTTGGCCATGCCCTTGACGCGCCGGACCGGCTTGTCATTGGGACCAAGCGCCTTGGTCTCTTGCGAGCCGTCCCTGAGCTTCTCGATCGGGCCGATGTCGAGCACGCGCATCATGCAGGCCATCACGCAATAGGGTTTGCGTCCGGCCTCCAACTCGTCGATGCACATGTTGCACTTCTTGACCACGTTGGCCTCGACGTCGAACTGCGGCGCGCCGTACGGGCAGGCCGCCTCGCAGCGGCGACAGCCGATGCACAGCGTCGAGTCGATGTCGACCACGCCGTTGTCGGCGCGCTTCCAGATCGCCCCGGTGGGGCAGGTCGGAAGGCAGGCCGGTTCGGCGCAGTGGTTGCACGACATGTTGACCTTGTAGGCGTACACGTCGGGGTACTTGCCCCCTTCCATGTACATCACCCGCCTGAACCGCGGCCCGGGCGGAAGCCCGTTTTTGTCCTTGCACGCGATTTCGCAGGCGCGGCAGCCGATGCAGTCCACGTTGTTGTGGATGAACCCGAGCTGCACCTTCGGCTTCACGGGCTCGTAGGTCACCCGCTTCTTGGCGGCCATTGCCTCGCGGATGGCCAGCCTGCTGTTCTTGTCCGCCATGAGTGCCCTCCAAGCTCTCAGCTACGCCGAAACGACTTCGAGCGGGCGGTGGCCAGCTTATCCCAGCCGGGCCGATGCTCGAGGTTCGTTTTCTTGATGTTGACGAGGATGGTGTTGTAGGCGAACGCTCCCGCCGGGCTGGGTTCGTCCAGCGTCAGGAAGTCGGCGTTGCCCGAGCGATCCACACCATTTTCGTCGATATCCATCCAGGCGCCTTCGTGCAGGACGGCGACGCCGGGCATCACGCGCTCGGTGGCGAAGACCGGCACCACGCACTTGCCGCGGTCGTTGAAGACCTCGACCGTGTCGCCCGTCTTGATACCCAGCTTGGCGGCGTCCGAGGCGTTGACCGTCAACTCCTGCTCGAACGTCTCCCGCAGCCAACCGATGTTGTTGAAGATCGAGTGGGTGCGCCAGCGCGGATGTGGCGTGACGAGATGGAAGGGGAACTGCTTGGTCTTCGGGCTATTGAGCGATTCCCAGGGCTCGATCCATTTCGGGATCAAGGGGATCTCATAGCCATAGGCCGTGCGCGTCCAGTCGGTGTGCCTGGCGAGCTGAGTCGAGAAGATCTCGATCCGGCCGCTCGGCGTCTGGAAGGGAATGCCCTTCTCGATCTGATCCTGGAACGCGACTTGCGGCCTGGCGAAGGTGAACTTGTAGACACCCTTCGCCTTGAACTCCTCCCAGCTCATCGTGACGTTCTGGTGGCTTTGCACCTTGTGCCACCAATCGACCAGATAGGCCTCGTCGACCTCGTCATTGCGGAAGAAGTATTCGCGCGTCGCCTTCGGGTTGTACTTCGGCCCGAAGCCGAGGCGGTAGGCCAGCTCGGTGAAGACCTGGAAGTCGGTCTTGCTCTCGCCCAACGGCTCGATGACCTTGGGGCGGTGGATGTAATAGTGCCCCTTGTACCAGGGCAGCGCCACGTCGTGCCGCTCGAAGTGGGTGCAGATCGGCAGCAGCACGTCGGCGAACAGGCCCGAAGGCGTGATCGTCGCGTCCATGCAGACGACCAGCTCGAGCTTCTTCACCGCCTTGATCATCTTGTTGATGTTGGTGAGCTGGTTGAACCAGTTCGACCCTTGCCAGAAGATGCCTTTGATGTTCGGGATGACACCGTCCAGCTTGTCGTCGCGCGGCCACAGGCCGATCTCTTCGCGCTTGACGTTCGGATAGTTGAGAACGCAATGCGCCCAGCGGTCGGACTTGATCGCCGCGAACCAGACATTGGCGTATTCGTCGTAGGGATAGGCCACGCCCTCGGCGTGCCAGCCCTTGCCGACGCCCTCGGCGCAGCCGCCCAGCTTGCCGATGTTGCCGGTCATCGCCTGCAACGCGGCGGCCATGCGATTGTACTGCTCGCCGTAAGCGTTGCGGCCCGGACCCCACGAGGCCTTCAGGGCCGCCGGCTTGGTCGTGGCGTACATGTCGGCCAGCTTGATGATGTCCTTGGCGGGGACGCCGCAGATCTTCTCGGCCCATTCCGGGGTCTTCGGCGTCTTGTCCGATTTGCCCAGAATGTAGTCCTTGAAGTTCTCCTTGTCCTTCGCCCAGTCCGGCATCGTGCCGGCGTCGACACCCAGGCAGAACCGATTGATGAACTCCTGGTCCTGCAAGTTGTTGGTGAAGATGTGATAGGCCATGCCGGCCATCATCGCCGCATCCGTATTGGGACGGATCGGGATCCACCACGCGTCGTAGGTCGAGGCCGAGTCGGTATGCTGCGGGTCCACCAGAACGAACTTGCAGCCGCGCTGCTTGGCGGTTCGCATGTAGTAGAAGGTGTTGCCGCCGTGGAAGGTGTAGGCCGGGTTCCAGCCCCACATGATGATCAGCTTCGAGTGCGCGAACGCGTCGTCCTCGTTGCCGTCCTCGATCGTGCCGAAGGTCATGCGCGACGAGAAGGTGGTCGCCTGGTAGGACGGCACCGACCACGAATTGGTGCGGCAGCCGAAGATGCCCAGGAAGCGCGCCAGCAGGCCCTCGATCTGGTCCGACTTGTGCAGAACGCCATACGAGGCGCCGGCATAGGACTGGTCGACGATCGCGGTCGGGCCGTATTTGGTCTTCAGTTCGACCATCTTCTCGGCGACGAAGGTCAGCGCCTCGTCCCAGCTCACGCGCTTGAACTTGCCCTCGCCGCGCTCGCCCACCCGCATCATGGGATAGAGCAGACGCTCTTGGCTGTAGATGCGGGCGCGGTACGAGCGACCGCGAAGGCAGGCGCGAAGCTGCGGGACATCGTGCGTGTCGGTGCCGTACGGATCGCCCTGGGGGCGGCCGTCATCGGTCGACAGGCGCACGATGACGTCGCCCTTCTTGTGGGCGACCAGCATATGGCGCGAGCCGCAGTTGTGGGCGCAGCTCGTCACCACGGTGGTGAGCTGGTCGTCGGTGTAATAGGGCTCGTAGGCGAAGGCCTCGGCCTTCTTCGCCTGACCGGTGGCCACCAGCCCGGTGGCGAGCCCGGCGGCGGAGCCCTTGAGGAAGCTGCGCCGCGAGACGTTCAGCACGTCTTGCAGGTTGGGAAACTTGGACGTCATGTCAGGGTCTCTCCCTTGGTCTCGAACCGCCGTCACTTCTTCTTCATGCCGGCCAGGTACCGGGCATCCGATTCCGTCGGGCGATCCTTCGCCCAGTCGGGCTGAGCCGGATCCATCCCGGGCCACGCGTGGCGGGGATACGGATACGAGATGCGATACCAGGAACGACCGCCGTGGCAGCCAAAGCAGGTGTCACTCTTCTGCTTGGCGACAGCCTCGATCGCGTCGGCCTTGAGGAAGTTCACCTGATGCCGGACGGAGCGGAAACCGCCCTCGCCATGGCAGCTTAGGCAGCCATTGGGCGCTTCCGGATTGTCGAAGTTCTCACGCACCTCGTGCCAGGGGCCTTCGAGGCCGACCATGTTCTGATACGGGAACTGGCCATGACACATCAGGCAGTTCTTCTCGGGATCGACCGACTTGCGCATGGCGAAACCCGCATTCTGGGCTTCGACCGCCGGCGTTTCCTCACGCGGGTCGTTGCCTTGATGGCAGGTATTGCATTTCAGGTCCATCACCTGCTTCGCGTAGTCGGACGAGAGATGGCGGCGATGGAAATCGTCCTGCGCGCCCTGATAGGTGTCCAACGTCTGATACCAAGCCGCTCCGTCGCTGGCTTTGAAGCCGGCCGGTGAGACCTCGCGCGTGGGGCGGTCGAGGATCTCTTTGTGGCAGGTCAGGCACTGCTCGTCGGATGCCTTTTCAATCGCTGGCTTGAAGTGGATCGGGTCCCAGCGCGCCGCTTCATAGTCGGCGCCAAGGGCCTCGAAGGACGCCCCCGCCGCCAGGGACAGGGCCACCACTATTCCCCCAAGTGTTCGCAACATCTTCCTCGCCCGCCTTGGTTGTTCGTGGAGTGGAAAAAAACGGGGACGCCCCACAATCGGGGGCGTCCCCTGCAAGCGTGTTAGCGCATGCCGGCCATGCCGCCCATGCCGCCCATGCCGCCCATGCCGGACATGCCGCCCATGCCGTACATGCCGGACATGCCGCCCATGCCGCCCATGCCGGACATGCCGCCCATGCCGCCCATGCCGGACATGCCGCCCATGCCGCCCATGCCGGACATGCCGCCCATGCCGTACATGCCGGACATGCCGCCCATGCCGCCCATGCCGGACATGCCGCCCATGCCGCCCATGCCGGACATGCCGCCCATGCCGCCC
>JADGAL010000271.1 GCA_015232025.1 Alphaproteobacteria bacterium | reverse complement strand
AGGCGTCCTTCGCCCCCGCCGCCCGCCCCGAGCCGCAAACCGCCGAGCCCGCCCCCGAGCACCCGCTGGGCGCCGCCCGCGCCCAACTGCACGCCACCTACATCGTCGCCCAGACCGCCGACGGCATGGTCATCGTCGACCAGCACGCCGCCCACGAGCGGCTGGTCTATGAGCGCATGAAGGCGGCGCTCGCCGAAGGCGGCATCCGCCGCCAGGGCCTCTTGGTCCCCGAGGTGGTCGAACTGGACGACGCCGCCGCCGACCGCCTGACCGCCCGCGCCGCCGAGTTGGAAAGACTGGGCCTGACCCTCGAACCCTTCGGCCCCGGCGCCGTGGTGGTGCGCGAGACCCCCGCCTTGCTGGGCGAGTGCGACGTGCAAGGCCTGGTGCGCGACCTCGCCGACGACCTGGCCGAATGGGGCGCGGCGCTCAGCCTGACCGACCGCTTGGCCGAGATCTGCGGCACCATCGCCTGCCACGGCAGCGTCCGCGCCGGCCGCCGCCTCACTTTGCCCGAGATGGACGCGCTGCTGCGCCAGATGGAGGCGACCCCGAATTCCGGCCAATGCAACCACGGCCGCCCGACCTGGGTGGAGTTGAAGCTGGCCGATGTCGAGAGGCTGTTCGGGCGGCGCTAGAACGGGCCTCGCGGCGGCGCCTCGATCGCCGCCCAGTAGGAGCGCGGCGCGGGCACGCCATTGCGCCACTCGATCGCAAGGTCGGGATTGGGGGCGGTGAACTGGGCGTGCTCGCCCGGTTCGACGAAAGCATGCGTCGTGGCCCAGGCCTCGATGGCGCGCGGCACATCCGGCTCGACGATGGCGGCGGTGATGCCTTGGGCGCGATCCATGAAGCGGAACACTGGCGCGGGATCGCCGTGGCGGGTCAGCGCGCGCATGGCGCCGAGATAGTCGTCACGGGAAACGGTGGGGATGACGATGCGCGCCACAGCGCCGCGCACCAGTTCGGTCGCCATGAGGATGCGGCTGATCCGGCCGTTGCCGTCGGCGAAGGGGTGGACGTCGGCAACCAGAAAGTGGACGAACACCGCGCGCGCCAACGGCTCGTCCAACCCGGAGAGCAGCCGGAAGCCTTCCCGCAGCGTGCCGCGCACATGTTCCGGCTGAACGAACACGGTATTCCCGGCCTGGTTCGGCAAAGCCTTGAACTGGCCCGGCGAGACCTCGGGCCGCGCCGCCATCAGCGCGTGATGACGCGCCCTCAGCGCCGTCTCGAACGACTCGAAGTCGTCGGGCGGGCGCAGCATGTCCTCGACGGCCGAGACTTGCCGGAAGGTGGCCAGGACGTCGTGACCGTCGCGCGGCCGCCGTTCGGGGATCACACCGTCGAAGACGATCGCCCGCGCCTCCTCGACCAGGAATCGCGTGCCCTCGATATAATTGGAGAAATAGGCCTCGACGAAAGCGGTCGCCGACACGGCCGGGGTGCCGGCGCCGCGATCGGGCCGGCGGGACATCGGTGTCGATCGAAGAAACGTGAACAGCGCGTTCAGCCGATCGACGCAGCCGCCGTCGATCGGCTCGCCGCGCGCCATCGCGAGGCCGGCGGGGCTGGATAGCAAGGCGGTGCGCGACCTCAGCAACGCCCCGATCAGGCCGTCGAGATCGCGGAACGCGGCCTCGGCGCCGAGCGGCGCCCGCAGGTCGCGCGCCACGTCGCGGATTTCGTTCAGCCGGTCCTCGCCCGCCACGTCGCATTGCCGGACGAGGAAGCGTTCGACCTCGTCCCGCCCAAGACCGCGCGCCATCCCGGAACGCTCGCGCGTCGGCGACAGGTTTTCCAGCAGTTGACGAGGCGCCGACGCCAAATACAGGCCACTGAAAGGAACGTCGCCAGGCAACGGGCCTGGGCCGGCGGCGATCCGCACTTCAACTCCCGGCAGCGACAACGAGCGGCGCGACGGGCCGGTGAGAAAGACGAACCCCGGCGGCACCAGATTGCCGGCGGCATCCTTGCCGAAGGCCGGGGCCGTCAGAGCGGCCGTCCGGGCCGAGATGACCGAGCCCGGAAACAGCTTGCCGAGAATCGACCAGAGATTCCGCCGGACGATGGCGTCGAGCGGGTCACGCGAATTGTCCGTGTAGACCCTGGGCACGATCCGGCGCAACCGCCCCGCTTGGGCAAGGCGCCGAACCCGGCGATCCTCGGCGGCATCGCCGGTGTTGGTGAAGATCACTTCGGCCATGGACTCTCGCATAGGGCAACGACGCCCACGTCAATTGTCCGTACCCTTAGCATAAGGACCGCGATTTGTCCGTACGTTTCGCTTAAGCTACTCGGCGGGACGGTGCGGCGGTTCGTACGGGCGCATGATGGCGACGAAGCGCTGATCCATGCTCGACAACCAAGCCGACAGGCCGCGAAGCTCACCGCGGATTTCGGCGATCGACTCGGCCTGTCGCCGCTGTTCGGCGAGCATCTGCTCGAAGCCCCGCTCGAACAACCGCCGCAACGCGGCGATGTCCTTGTTCACGGCGTTCCCTCCGTCGCTGTCCGACGCACCTTACCACATGTCGCGCACCTCGCCCACCACCCGCCCGGCGACGTTGAGGATTGGGCGGCGCAGGCGCTCGGCCGTCTCGGCGTCGAGCGCCCCCAGCCGCGTCAGGATGCCCAGCAGCGCCGCCTCGGCGGCGCGACCGGCGCCGTCGTCGATTTTGATCGCGATCCCTAGGCCGCGCGCCGGGAGGGCGGCCATGTAAACGCCCTCGGCGCCGCCCTTGGCGATGATCCCCGGCGCGGCGGTCATCAGATCGGTGCAGATGCGGCCGGTGCCCGCCACCAGGAAGGGTTCGGCGGTCATCGCGGCGGCGACGCGTCGGGCGGCGGCGGCGCGTTGGGGCGGCAGGGTGGAGGGATCGGCGAGGTGGGCCATGGCGCGGGCCAGATTGGCGAGCGGGATGGCGTGGGTGGGAATGCCGCAGCCGTCGATCCCCCATTCCATGCGCGCCATGCCGGTCATCTCGGCCAGGGTGGCGGTGACGCGGCGCTGGACCGGGTGATCGGGGGCGATGTAGCCGCCGGTCGGCTCGCCGAAGTGACGGGCGGTGGCGAGGAAGCCGGCGTGCTTGCCCGAGCAATTGTTGTGGAGGGCCGAGGGCGACGCCGACAGGGCGCGCGCCGCCTGGGGATTGATCGGCCATTGGGCGCCGCATTCCAGGTCGGCGGGGCCGAGGCCCAGGCGGGCCAGCCAGGCGGCGACGGCTTCGACGTGGCGCGGCTCGCCGCTGTGCGAGGCGCAGGCCAGGGCGATCTCGGCCACCGTCACCGGGGCGCCCGATTCGAGCAGCGGCAGCGCCTGCAAGGGCTTGACCGCCGAGCGCGGGAACACCGGGCGATCCACCTCGCCCAGCGTGTCGACCAGGGCGCCGCTGGGATCGGCCACCGCGATGGCGCCGCGATGGATGCTTTCGACGCGATCGCCGCGGGTGATCTCGACCAGCACGGGGTTCATGGCGGGACGACCTTGACAAGGGGGGCCGGCAGGTCTTCTAAGATGGCCGGCACACCGCCCGCAATCCAGCACCGATGGCCGCCATGCGCAAGAGTCCGATGCTCGTCCTTTCGATGGTCGTTTCGCTGGCCGGCCCGGCGGCGGCCGCCACGGACAGCTTGGGAACCTTCGGCGACTGGCAGGCCTATGCCTATGCCGAGAAGGGGGGCAAGGTCTGCTACGCCGCCTCGTCGCCCAAGGCGGCCGGCAAGCGCAAGGCCTTCCTGACCGTCACCCATCGCCTAAGCGACAAGACCCGCGACGTGGTCCAGGTCGCCTCGGGCTTCGTCTACAAGAAGGGCTCGGCGGTCGAGGTGGTGGTCGACGGCTTCAACAAATTCCCCCTGTTCACCGATGGCGACGGCGCCTGGGCGGCCACCCCCGAGGCCGACCGCGCCCTGGTCGGCGCCATGCTGAAGGGCAAGACTCTGACCGTCTCCGGGGTGCCGGCCACCGGGGCGGCGACCACCGATTCCTATTCCTTGAACGGCTTCAAGCCCGCCAAGGACGCCATCGACAAGGCTTGCAAGTAGTTGCCTTCCGGGCCGCCGGCCCTATATGACTGCCCCATGGATACCCCCCGAAAAGATTTGGTCGGCCTGTCGCGCGAAGAGCTTGCCGCCGAGATGGCCCTGATCGGCGAAAAGCCGTTCCGCACCAAGCAGCTTTGGCACTGGATCTATCACCAGGGCGAGACCGACTTCCTGAACATGACCACCCTGGCCCGGCCGCTGCGCGAAAAGCTGGCCGAGGCCTACGTGGTCGGCCGGCCCGCCGTGTCGCGGCTGCAGCATTCCGAGGACGGCACCCGCAAATGGCTGCTGCGCTTCGAGGACGGCAACGAGGCCGAGACCGTCTACATCCCCGAGGAGGATCGCGGCGCCGTCTGCCTGAGCAGCCAAGTCGGCTGCACCCTGACCTGCAAGTTCTGCCACACCGGCACCCAGCTTCTGGTGCGCAACCTGACCTCGGCCGAGATCGTCGGCCAGTTCATGACGGCGCGCGATTCCTACGGCGAATGGCCAAGCCCCACCGACGAGGGGCGGATGATCTCGAACATCGTGCTGATGGGCATGGGCGAGCCGCTGTTCAATTGGGACAACGTGTCCACGGCCGTCAAGATCATCACCGACGGCGAGGGCATCGCCGTGTCGCGCCGCCGCATCACCCTGTCGACCGCCGGCGTGGTGCCGATGATCCGCCGCTGCGGCGCCGAGCTGGGCATCAATCTGGCGATCAGCCTGCACGCGGTCACCGATTCGGTGCGCGATTCGATCATGCCGATCAACAAGAAATACCCGCT
>JADGAL010000270.1 GCA_015232025.1 Alphaproteobacteria bacterium | reverse complement strand
CGACTGGATTTGGCCGTCGTCCCGGTTGCCGCCCTCGCGGCTCCGGTAGTCCTCGGAATAGCCGGGGCTCCAGCCGGTGTCGCCGGGGAAGGCCCGTTCATAGCCCTGCCCGAAATCCAGACCGCGATCGTCTTGGCTCCGGAATTGGAGGCTTGGCGCGGGCGATTGGCGCGCCCCGCGGGTCCAGTCGCGCCGGACGGGCTGGCGATCGAGCACCAGCGAGACGTAGATCCGCTGCTCGCGACTGGCGCCGGCCAAGCCGCGCGCGCCGGCCGGCGGACCCCATTGATAGGCCAGCACCGCGCGGTCCCAGGTGCCGAACCGGTGGTAAAGGTGATCGAGCAGGCGGACGCCGGTTTCGATGTTGCGCGCGGGGTCGCGGATGTCGCGGCCGGCGAAGCCGTAGTGGCGGGCCACCGAAGGCACCACGTTCATCGGGCCGGTGGCCCCGCGCCGCGGGGCGCTCGTCGTGGCGATCGACAGCGCGATCCGGGGTGGAACGCCGCGGCGGCGGGCTTCGCTCTCGATACGCGAGGCGAGAACGGGGTGCTCGGCACGCGCGAAGCCGTCATAGGCGACGGCTTCGCCGATCGGCATGGCGAACAGGAAGGCGGCGGCGATGGCGGCGCGCAGGCGGCTGCTCATCATGGTGTTGCTCCTTGGGCGAGCCGGTATTCATGGCTCATGGTCCATAGTCAGGCCGCGCAAACGTCGCGTTCGACCGGACTAGTAGCGCCATCCACCCTGGCGACGCGGCGCATAGTAGTAGCTCCGCCCATAGCCGCCGCGGCCATAACCGTGGCGACGCGCATACAGATTGTCGGCGCGGTCCAGCGACGAACCGACCTCGCCGCCGATCATCGAGCCCAGCAATGTGCCGGCGGCGGTGGCGGCGGTGCGGCCGGTGCCCTCGCCGAATTGCGCCCCGGCGACCGCGCCGCCCACGCCGCCCAGAATGCTGCCGAAGGTCTCCTTGGTGCCCGCCGTGGCCGAGCAGGCGGACAGCGAGGTGCCCAGTATGATGATCGCCACGAACTTGATGAACGAGGTGCGCATGATCCGCTCCCGAAGACAGAATGCTCCGAATGTCCTATGTGGGGATCAGGCGCATTTTTTTGGATCGCGCCGCTGCGCCACGAAGCGAAGAAGATCGCCCAGCACCACCACGCCGACCAGCCGACCATCCTCGACCACCATCAGCCGGCCGCGGCCGACCCGGCGCATGCGGCCTTTCTCACCGATCGCTACCATCTGCCGCGCCCGCGCGTCGCGTTGGGGCGGCGCTTGGTCGGGCTGGCCAGCGCCGGAATGGACATATCCGATGGGCTGGTCGCCGACCTCGGCCACATCTGCTCGGTATCGGGAGTGGGGGCCGAGATCGAGGCGGCTCGGGTGCCGCTGTCCGAGGCGGCGCGCGCCGGGATCGCCCTTCATGCGCGAGGCCTTGCGTTGGCCCTCGCGGGCGGAGATGATTACGAGTTGCTGTTCACCGTGCCCGCCGGGGCCGAGCCGGCCTTGCCGGGATTGTCGGCCGAGTTGGGATTGGCGCTGACCCGAATCGGGCGGATCGTCGATGGCGCGGGCGTGCGCGTGCTCAAACCGGGCGGCGGCGAAATGACGCTGCCCGATGGCGGCTGGAACCACTTCGGGTCGGTGGCATGAAGAAGCTGGTGGCGATCCTGGTCCTGCTGTTGCTGATCGGCGTCGGCGTGATCGCCGGGATGGCCTTCGCGGGCATCGAGCCGGTCGCCTCGATGGTGCGCGACAAGATTCCCGGCGCCGCCAAGTTCATCAAGGCGCCCGAAGAGAAGGAAAACAAGCCCGCCGCCCCAGCACTGCCAAAGTATTCCTATGTCGAAATGGAAACCCTGCAAATCCCGGTCATATCCAACGACGGTGGCCCGATCAGGCAACTTTTCCTGGAACTGCGCATCGAGGTTCCGCTTGGACGCGCGCCCGAAATGAGCGAGGCGATGCCCCGCCTTCAACACGCGTTCATCAAGGACATGCACGTCTTCCTACCCTGGCACATGCGCGGTCGCGAGGTGCCCGACCTGACCTTGGTCAAGCGGCGCCTCAAACTGGTGTCGGACAAGGTGGTCGGGCCGCAACTCGCCACCGACGTGTTGATCCGCGCGGTGGTCGAACGGTAAGGGCTGTTATATTAGAATAGGCTTAAATTCTATTTGTCGTCGGGGCATAGCCGGCATTCTGTTGTTGCCAGAGGAGCGCGCATCTGGCAAGTTCTCGCCGCTGCCGTCGCTCTCCTATCCCGACGAAGCGATTTCGCAGACTCGTGGCTATGCAGGATCGGTTGGACGGCAATACCGTTTCACCAGGGGATAGGATAGAGTCGAAATGGACTACATCTTCGTACTGGCCTGTGGCGCCCTCGCTTTGGCGTATGGCGGCTACACGGTCAAGTCGGTGCTGGCCTTGTCCGCCGGAACCGAACGCATGCAGGAAATCGCCGCGGCGATTCAAGAAGGCGCGGCCGCCTATCTGGATCGTCAATATCGCACCATCGCCATCGTCGGCGCCATCATCGGGGTCGTGCTGGGCTGGCGACTCGGCGCCTATGTCGCGGTCGGCTTCGTCATCGGCGCGGTCCTTTCCGGCGTCGCCGGCTATGTCGGCATGAACGTCTCGGTGCGCGCCAACGTCCGCACCGCGGAAGCCGCCCGCAGCGGCGGCCTTCAGCCCGCCCTCGACGTCGCCTTCAAGTCCGGCGCCATCACCGGCATGCTGGTGGTCGGCCTGGGCCTGCTGGGCGTCGGCGGCTACTACTTCGTCCTCAAGATGGCCGGCGTTCCGATGCGCCCGGTGCTCGAGGCCCTGGTGGCCCTGAGCTTCGGCGCCTCGCTGATCTCGATCTTCGCCCGACTGGGCGGCGGCATCTTCACCAAGGGCGCCGACGTGGGCGCCGATCTGGTGGGTAAAGTCGAGGCGGGCATCCCCGAAGATGATCCGCGCAACCCCGCCGTGATCGCCGACAATGTCGGCGACAACGTCGGCGACTGCGCCGGCATGGCCGCCGACCTGTTCGAGACCTACGCGGTGACGGTGGTCGCCACCATGCTGCTGGGTTCGATCTTCTTCACCGGCGACTCGCAGAGCCTGATGATGATGCTGCCGCTGATCATCGGCGCGGTTTGCATCATCGGCTCGGTGGCCGGCACCTACTTCGTCAAGCTCGACGCCAGCCAGAAGATCATGCGCGCCCTGTACAAGGGCTTCGTGGCCTCGGCCGGCATCTCGGCCGTGCTGGTGACCATCGCCATCGCGATGATGTTCGGCTTCAGCACCCCGCACGAAATGGTTGACGGCCGCGTCGTCACGGGCGGCACCTTGCTGGCCTGCGCCGTGGTCGGCCTGGCCATCACCGGCCTGATCGTCTGGATCACCGAGTACTACACCAGCACCGAATATCGTCCGGTGCGCAGCATCGCCAACGCCTCGACCACCGGCCACGGCACGAACGTGATCCAGGGTCTCGCCGTTTCGATGGAAGCGACGGCGATGCCGGTCATCGTGATCTCGGTCGGCATCATCTTCGCCTACAGCTTGGCCGGCCTGTTCGGCATCGCCGTCGCGGCCACCACGATGCTGGCCCTCGCCGGCATGGTCGTCGCCCTCGACGCCTATGGCCCGGTTACCGACAACGCCGGCGGCATCGCCGAAATGGCCGACCTGCCCAAGGAAGTGCGGGTCACCACCGACGCCCTCGACGCCGTTGGCAACACCACCAAGGCGGTCACCAAGGGCTACGCCATCGGCTCGGCCGGCCTTGCCGCGCTGGTGCTGTTCGGCGCCTATACCGAGGACCTGAACCACTACTTCCCGCAGTTGGAACTCCAGTTCCGCCTGTCCGATCCGTATGTCGTGGTCGGCCTGTTCCTGGGCGGCCTGCTGCCCTATCTGTTCGGCGCCATGGGCATGATGGCGGTCGGCCGCGCCGCCGGTTCGGTGGTCGTCGAGGTCCGTCGCCAGTTCAAGGAAATCCCGGGCATCATGGAAGGCACCGCCAAGCCGGATTACGGCCGCGCGGTCGACATGCTGACCAAGGCCGCGATCAAGGAGATGATCCTTCCGTCGCTGCTGCCGGTTCTCGCCCCGATCGTGCTTTACTTCGTGGTGCTGGGGGTGGCCGGTCAGGCCGCCGCCTTCACGGCGGTGGGCGCGATGCTGCTTGGCACCATCGTGACCGGCCTGTTCGTGGCCATTTCGATGACCTCGGGCGGCGGCGCCTGGGACAACGCCAAGAAGTACATCGAAGAGGGTAATTACGGCGGCAAGGGGTCCGACGCCCACAAGGCGGCGGTCACCGGCGACACCGTCGGCGATCCGTACAAGGACACCGCCGGCCCGGCGGTGAACCCGATGATCAAGATCGCCAACATCGTGGCGATCCTGTTGCTGGCGATGGTCGCCGGCCACTGATCGTTCGTTGACCGAAGATCGGGCCCCGGAGGGAAACCTCCGGGGCCTTCTTCATTGGGGGTGCGCGGGAACCCCATCGCTCGGCCCCTGTTTGTTGCGGAGGTGTCCACAAAGGGAGCGAGTTTCCATGCACAGCAAACTTCTTGCGACGACGGCGCTGGCCTTGTCGCTGGGCCTTGCCGGCGCGGCCTGGGCGCAAAGCCAGTCGGACCAGCCGGCCACCGGTTCGAGCCAGGAGCAGCCGATGCAGCAGGCGCCTTCGGGCTCCGATATCACCGCGCCGCCGCCCGCCGCCGAGGGGTCGGGCGCCGGACCCGCGACCGACGCGCAGAGGGATCAGCCGATAACGGGCACTCCCGGCGCGCCACTGCCCCCCACCGAGGGCGC
>JADGAL010000026.1 GCA_015232025.1 Alphaproteobacteria bacterium | reverse complement strand
GCCCGTGTCAAGCACGGGCATGACGGCGAAGGGTCGGTGCCGAATACATATCAAACCCGCCGGAACGGCAATGTAAGGGCGAACAACGCCACCGCCGCCACCACGATGGACGGGCCGGCCGGGGTGTCCCAGGTGAACGAGCCGGCCAGTCCCGCCACCACGCCGACCGCGCCCAGGGCGGCGGCGATGCCGGCCATTCCTTCCGGGGTCGAGGCGAAGCGGCGGGCGGTGGCGGCCGGCACCACCAGCAGCGCGGTGATCAGCAGGATGCCGACGATCTTCATGGCCAGCGCGACGATCAGGGCGATCATCAGCAGGAAGGCGGTGCGCGCGGCGGCGACCGGCACGCCCTCGGCGCCGGCCAGGTCCTCGTCGAGGGTCAGCGACAGCAAGGGCCGCCACAGCGCGGCCAGCGCGGTCAGCACCGCCGCGCCGCCTCCCCAGATCCAGGCGAGGTCGGCGGGTCCGACCGCCAGGATGTCGCCGAATAGATAGGCCGACAGATCGACCCGCACGCCCCGCACGAAGGCCAAGGCGACCACGCCGATCGACAGCGCGCCATGGGACAAGATTCCCAGCATGGTGTCCGAGGCCAGCCGCCGCTCGCGTTGCAGCGCGGCCAGCGCCAGGGCGACCAGGACGGCCACCGCCAGGATGGCCGGGGTCGAGGCGACGCCCATTAGAAGCCCCAACGCCACGCCGAGCAATCCGGCATGGGCCAGCGTGTCGCCGAAATAGGCCATCCGCCGCCACACCACGAAGGCGCCCAGCGGCCCGGCCGCCAGCGCCACGCCGATCCCGGCCAGCAGGGCGCGCAGCAGGAAGTCATCGATCATGGCGGCATTCCCCACCGTCGAGCGGCTCGGCATGACCGGCGGCGTCGTGGCGATGATCGTGGCGATGGGCATAGATCGCCAGCGCCGCCGCCGCCTGGGCGCCGAACAGCCGGACATACGAGGGATCGCGGCCCACCGCATGCGGCGGACCCTGGCAGCAGACGTGGCGATTGAGGCAGACGACGTGGTCGGTCGCGGCCATCACCAGATGCAGATCGTGCGAGACCATCAGCACCCCGCAGCCGGTCTCGGCGCGAATGACGCCGATACGGTCGTAAAGCTCGGCCTGGCCGACCACGTCGACGCCGCCCACCGGCTCGTCCAGCACCAGAAGATCGGGACTCCTGAGCGCCGCGCGGGCGACCAGGGCGCGGCGGCGCTGGCCGCCCGACAGGCTGCCCAGTTGGCGATCGAGCAGCGACGGCGGCAGCCCGACCTCGTCGAGCGCCCGGATCAGCCGCGCCTCGTCCAGCCCGCGCGCCGCCAGGGTGAGGAACCGCCGCACCGTCATCGGCAAGCCCGGAGCCACCTGGAAACTTTGCGGCACATAGCCCACCGTCAGGCCGGGTCGCCGCCACACCGTTCCGCCATGCGGGCGGAGCAGGCCCAGCACCACCCGCAGCAGGGTCGATTTTCCGGCGCCATTCGGGCCGACGATGGTCACCACCTGCCCCGGCATGACGGCCAGCGTCACGTCTTCGAGCGCCGGCTGGCCGCCGAAATCGACACGCACCGCGTCCAGGCGGACCAGCGGCTCAGCCATCGCCGGCGGCCCGGCAGGCGGGGCACAGCCCCTCGATCTCGACGGTCTGGCGGTCGACCGAAAAGCCCAGCCGAGCCGCCGCCTCGGCCACCGCGGTGGTCACCGCCCCGTCGTCGAGTTCGGCCACCGACTTGCAGGCCGCGCAGATCAGGAATTGCCCGACATGCGGCCGGCCGGGCGCCGCGCAGCCGACAAAGGCGTTCAGGCGCTCGATGCGATGGACCAAGCCCTGGGCGACCAGGAAATCGAGCGTGCGATAGACGGTGGGCGGCGCCGCCGCCTGACCCTCGGCGCGCAGCGCGTCGAGCAGCGCATAGGCGCCGACCGGCCCATGGCCGGCCCACACCAGTTCGAGCACCCGCCTGCGCAGCGGCGTCAGGCGTTGGCCACGCGACAGGCAATGGGCCTCGGCCGCGTCGAGCGCGGCGCCAACGCAGTGCCGATGATCGTGGCCCGGAATGGGAAAATTGGAGGGGATCATGCCGTCAATGTTATGCTATAACGTTGCGTCCTGGTCAAAGGCTCATCATGCGCCGCGCCCTTCCCATCCTTCTTTTCCTGCTGTCTTCGCCGCCGGCCGCCGCTTCGGCGCCGCCGGTGGTGGCGACCATCAAGCCCCTGCATTCCTTGGTGGCGATGGTGATGGAGGGGGTCGGCGAGCCCCGCCTGCTGATCGCCGCCGGCTCGCCGCACGGCTATTCGCTGAAGCCCTCCGAGGCCCGCGCGCTGTCCGAGGCGCAAGTGGTGTTCCGGGTCAGCGACCATTTGGAGACCTTCCTGGACAAGCCGCTAAAGACTCTGGCCGGCCGCGCCGTGGTGGTCGAAATGGCCGAGGCGCCGGGCGTCCAACGTCTGCCGCCGCGCGAAGGCGGGCTGTGGGAGTCCCACATCGACGAACACCGGGACCACCACGACACCCATCTGTGGCTCGACCCGGCCAACGCGCTGGCCTTCCTCGATGCCGCCGCGACCGCGTTGGAACGCGTCGATCCGGCCAACGCCGCGACCTATCGCGCCAATGCGGGCGCCGCCAAGCGGCGGATCGCGGCGCTCGACGCCGAGATCGCGGCGCGCCTCGCCCCGCTCGCCAAGCGGCCGTTCCTGGTGTTCCACGACGCCTATCAATATTTCGAGCGGCGTTACGGCTTGGCGGCGGCCGGCTCGGTGACCATCGACCCCGAGCGGAGTCCGGGCGCCAAGCGGATCGTCGCGTTGCGCGAGCGCTTGGCGCGCCACGACGTCGCCTGCGTCTTCCGCGAGCCCCAGTTCAGCCCCAAGGCGATCGCCACCATCGTCGAGGGGACCTCGGTCGCGGTGGGCGAACTCGACGATTTGGGCAACGCCCTGCCCCCCGGTCCCCATCACTATGAAGCCACCCTGCGGGCGATGGCCGATTCGGTCGCCGCCTGCCTTGGAGCCCGCCCATGACCACCGATCCCGCCGCGACGCTCGCCGCCCTCAAATTCGATTCCGCCGGGCTGGTGCCCGCCATCGCCCAGCAGCACGACACCCGCGAGGTGCTGATGATGGCCTGGATGAACCGCGAGGCGGTCGAGGAGACGCTGCGCACCGGCCGCGTCTGCTATTTCTCGCGCTCGCGCGGCAAGCTGTGGCGCAAGGGCGAGACCTCGGGCCAGCAACAGGTGTTGAAGGAGTTCCTGATCGACTGCGACGGCGACACGCTGCTGCTGCTGGTCGACCAGACCGGCGTCGCCTGTCACACCGGGCGGCGCAGTTGCTTTTACACCGCCGCCCGCCCGCAAGGGCTGGAGGTGGTCGCCCCGGTCGAGATCGACCCCAAGGATTTGTACGGCGGATGAGCGATCGTCCCATCCCGATCACGGTTCTGACCGGCTTTCTGGGCAGCGGCAAGACCACCCTGCTGCGCCACCTGCTCGGCCAGCCGGACATGTCCGAGACCGCCGTCCTGATGAACGAGTTGGGCGAGATCGGCCTTGACCACCTGTTGCTGCGCGAGGTGGCCGAGGACATCGTCCTGCTCCGATCGGGCTGCCTGTGCTGCAAGCTGCGTGGCGACATGGTGACCGCCTTGCGCAACCTGTTCCTTGAGCGGGTGCGCGGTGGAATCCCCGAATTCCGCCGGGTGGTGATCGAGACCACCGGCCTGGCCGATCCGGCGCCGATCCTGCACACCCTGATGACCGACCCCCTGATCGGCGCCCGCTATCGCCTGGACGGCATCGTCGCCACCATCGACGCGGTCAACGCCGCCACCCAGTTCGACCACCACCGCGAGGCCGTCAAGCAGGCCGCCATCGCCGATCGGCTGGTGCTGACCAAGACCGATCTCGCCGATCCCCAGGCGCTTAGCCTCTTGAGGGACCGCCTGCGCGCCCTCAATCCCGCCGCCCCGATCATCGAGGCGATCCAAGGCGCCATCCCGCCCGAGGCGGTGCTGGGCTGCGGCCTGTTCGACGGTACCGCCAAGACGCCGGACGTGGCCGGCTGGCTGAAGCTGGAAAGCCACCACGCCCACGACCATCATCCCGACGGCGTCGAGAGCTTCGCCTTGCTGATCGACCGGCCGGTGCCGTGGGACAGTCTGGTGATGGCTTTGGAACTGCTGATCGCCACGCGCGGCGAGCATCTGCTGCGCCTCAAAGGCATCATCGCCGCCGAGGGCTTCGACACGCCCTTCGTGGTGCATGGGGTGCAGCACCTGTTCCATCCCCCCGCCGCGCTGCCCGCCTGGCCCGACGCCGATCGGCGCAGCCGGCTGGTGTTCGTCACCCGCGATCTGGGCCGCAAGCCCGTCCAAGCGGTGCTGTCGGCCGCCCTGCCGGGCCACTCGATAGAGTGTTTCTAAGACACATTATTAATATGGTTGATACCGGCGAGATGTCGCCCTATCTTGATGATCGTGATGTTGGCCTTACGCGAGGTCAGCCTCCCTCTCTTCAAACTGGAACGGCCGGTCCTCCCCTGACCGGCCGTTTTTTTTTGAGCTTAATGTTTTGGCCGCGGCCGCAATGGCCGCCGGTCGCATCGCGCGATGCTCTACGCCCGCCAGAACGCCTTGTCCGCCTCGGCCAGGGCCTCGCAGCGGCCGATGCCGATGTCGTGCAGCGCCCGCTCGTCCATAGCGGCCAGCCGGCGGCGGCCTTCGGCGCGTTCGATCCAGGCGTTCAACACCTGGAACAGCTTGCGGCGCTCGGTCTTGGGGGCCGCGACGAGGATGGGTTGGGTCAGTAGTTGCGCGATCATGACGGCCTCTCCGTCGAAAGGTTGGCGGGCGCCGGGTCGGCGTCCTCGCGAATGGTGAAGACCAGCAGCCCGGCCGCGATGGCCAGACCCAGCGATACGCCCCAGGTCCAGTCGTAGCGGGCGAACAGGTCGAACAGCCGGCCCGCCGCGAAGGCGGCGATGGCGGCGCCCAGGGAATGCCCGGCCGACAGCACGCCCATGGTCAGGCCCATCACGTCGCGCCCGATATGGGTCCGCACGATGCTGGCCATCACCGGAACGGTGGCGTAGTCGAACAGCCCGAAGATCACCGCGAACAGGAACAGCAGCGGCAAGTCGCCCGCGATGTTCATCAGGATCAGGAACGACAGCCCGCGCACGATATAGATCGTGCCCAGCAGCAGCGGCCGATTGACCCGATCCGACAGCCAGCCGGCCGCCACCATGCCGACCATGTTGAAGGCCGACAGCACGCCATAGGCCAGCGCCGATTGTTGCGGCGGGAAGCCGCAGGCGGCGGCATAGGGCATCAGATGCACCTCGATGACCCCGGCGGTGGTGACACCGCAGATGAAGAAACTGACGAACAGCACGAGAAAGACTGGGCTTTTCGCCAGCATCGCCAGCCGATGACCGAGCGGCGCGGGCTTGACCCACGCGCCACCCCGCCCGCCCGCCGGGACCAGACGCGGGACGAACAAGGCGAGCGCCAGCGCGCCCACCGCCAGGATCGCGAAGGCGGCGCGCCAGCCCATCCCGCCCAACACCAGGGCGAGCATCGGCACCAAGAGCAACTGCCCGGCGGTCGAGCCGGCGGTGGCGATGCCGACCGGCAGCCCCGGCCGCTCGACGAAACGCAGCGAGACGACGGTGGCGATGACGTGGTTGGCGACCGCCCCGAAGCCCACCGCGCCAACCAGCGAGAACCCCAGCAGAAGCAGCCACGGGCTGGGCGCCGCCGCCGTCAGGGCCATGCCCGCCGCGACCAGGGCCAAGCCGCCCATCAGCAACAGGCGCGGCCCCATGCGATCGACCATGGCGCCGGCGAACGGGGCGACCACGGCCATGACCAGCAGGGTGACGGCGCCGCCGAACGATACCAGGCTGCGCGAGATGCCGAACTCGGCCTCCCACACCGGCATCACCAGCCCAAGCGCCGAACGCGCCGAGCCCGACAGGCTGAGCGCCGCGAACGCGACGCCAACCAGCAGCCACCTCTGAGTCACCCGATCCATTTCGCTCTCCATTGAACCCTATCGCGTGGGTCAATGCGCATTCTTCTTGACTTCCATAGGGTGTCAATTGATTCATTGAACCATGTCAATATGGACACCGGACATCGCGGAGCGCCCGGGCCCGCTGTATCAGGCGATCGTCGACGCGATGGCCGAGGACATCCGCCGCGGCCGTCTGGCGGCGGGCGCCAAGCTGCCGCCGCACCGCGACCTCGCCTGGCGCCTCAAGGTCACCGTGGGCACGGTGGCCAGGGCCTACGCCGAGGCCGAGCGGGTCGGGCTGGTCACCGGCCAGGTCGGGCGCGGCACCTTCGTCTCGCAGCGGGCCGCCCCGGCCAGTCTGGCCGATTACATGGCGGTGCATCCGCTTGACGAGGCGGGCGTGGTCGACATGACCAAGAACCGCCCGACCGCCGACAACATCGCCCTGGTCGCCGAGACGCTGCGCGCCGTCACCGAGCGGCCCGACTTCGCCGCCCTGCTCGGCTACCGCCTGGGCGACGAGTTGCCGCGCCACCGGGCCGCCGCCGCCGCCTGGCTGGCCGAGGAAGGCGTCCCGGTGCCGCCCGAGCGCGCCATCGTCACGGTCGGCGGGCAGCAGGCGATGGTCGCCGTGCTGGCCAGCACCACCCGGCCGGGCGAGGCCATCCTGTGCGAACAGCTCACCTATCCCGGCATCAAGACGGCGGCCTCGCTGCTCGATCGTCGGCTGATCGGCCTGCCAACCGACAAACATGGTTTGATTCCCGAGGCTTACGAGGCGGCGTTGGCATCGCGCGAGGCGCGCCTTCTGTACATCATGCCGACCGTCAACAACCCGACCGGCGTCCTGATGCCCGCCGAGCGCCGACGGGCGATCGTCGAGATCGCGCGCCGCCACGACGGGCTGATCGTCGAGGACGGCGTCCACGCCTACCTTTGCGAACCGCCCGCCCCGACCCCGATCGCGGCCCTGGCGCCCGAGCGCGGCTACTACCTGACCGCCCTGTCGAAGATCGTGGCGCCGGCCCTGCGGGTGGGCTTCGTGGCGGTGCCCGAGGGCCAGGGGGCGCGCGTGATGGGCGCGGTCAGCGCGATGACCACCATGCTGCCGCAATTGATGGCCGAGGCCGCCGCCATGCTGATCGAAAGCGGCGCCGTGCGCCGCTGCGCCGCCGCCAACCGGATCGAGGCCGCCGCCCGCCACGCCGTGGTCGCCAGCCTGTTGGGACGCGAGGTCGCCGGCCCCCTGCCCACCTTCCTGTGCTTCCTGAAGCTGCCGGCGGCGTGGCGCGCCTCGGAATTCGTCACCGAGGCGTGGCGGCGCGGCGTGGCGGTGTCGCCCGCCGCCGCCTTCGTGGTGGGCGGCCGTCCGGTCGAGGCGGTGCGCATGAACCTGTCGGCGCCGCGCGACCTCGCCGAGTTGGAGCGCGGTCTCAAAGTGATCGCGGAACTCGTTGCCGCCGTTCCAGAAACGTGCTGCCTGACGGTTTGAACCCATCAACCGCCCATGAGGGCGTCCCACAAGTCCGGACGAAGATACGCCAGGGTTCCGACGGCCATCGCCGTCACCACGAAGCCGGCCGCCAGCGCGCCGACCGCCCCCCGGCGCAGGCTGCCGATGACCGCGTTCTCCTCCTGGTCGGAGATCAGCAACGGAATGACCCGGTTCTGGCGAAAGTCCCGCCGCATGGTGTGGACGACCACGGTTCCGCCCAGCGGGGCGCCCTCGGGAATGCCCTCCAACTCCCGCATGCGGGTTCGCCACGTTTCCTTGAGCCGCTCCCGTTCGTCGGCGGTGGCCTCTTGGGTCAAGGCCGCCAGCTTGCGCGCCCAGCCCGGCGACGCGCCCGCCTGACGCGACACCCGGTCGGTCCAATCGTCGTCAAAGGGTGTGCGGTTGGACGCGAGCGATTCGAACAGGCCAATGACATGGAGGCTGGCGTCGACGGGAAAGCGGCGCTCGGTGATGATCTTCTCGGCGAAGGCGTCCAGGGCCGGGCGCGCATCCGGACTGAAATGCTGCTCCAGGCCGCCCAGGCCGCCGCCGATGATGGTGCGCGTGTCGGACAGAGTGCTGGTGATCCGCGCCTCGGGCATGGCGAGCAGGCAGATGCCGGTGCTGTCGGTGACCTCTTGCCACTTGCCGCCGGACCACGCCTCGGCGATCACTTTCCGGCGGGCATCGCGACCGCGACCGACCACCCGCTCGACCTCGAGGTGCCAGAAGCCGCACTCGTCCCCCGACAGCGGGGCGGTCAGGGGCTTGTCCACCGGGATGCGGACATTCAGTTCCACCCTCCCCTGCGCGGCGCCCCGTATGGTCGAAGTCGGCGTGTCGGCGGCCACCCGCGCCTGCCGGAATCCCTGGACGGCTCCCACGAAGAAGAGAAGCGCGACGGCGAGGAGAAAGGCGACCAGCAGCAGGTCGCCCGCCCACGACAGCACCAGCAGGACGGCGCCGCCGATCAGCACCGACGGACGGCGCCACATTGGCGCCGCCGCGGCGCCCGCATCCGTCGCCCCTGGCATCAGGACCCGAACAAGGTTTTCATGTCCATGTCGGCGCGCTCTTCCTCCCTGGCCTCGAACAGCGGGAGGGCGCCGAAGGCGAACATCCGGGCGACGATGAGGTCGGGGAACTGCTCGCGGCGGATGTTGTTGATGTTGACCGCCTCGTTGTAGAACTCACGGCGATCCGAGATGGCTTCCTGCAGGCCGCTGACGCGGCCCATGAGTTGAGTGAAGTGCTGGTTGCTCTTCAGGTCCGGATAGTTCTCGACGCGGGCCAGCAGGCCGGTCATGGCGCCGCCAAGCAGGCTTTCCGTGGCCGACACGCCGGAAATGTCGCCCTTCGACCGGCAACTGTCGCCCTCGTTGCGCAGGGCGACGATCCGCTCCAGGGTCTCGCGCTCGTAGGTCATGTACCGCTTGCACACGTCCACCAACTTCGGCAGTTCCTCGTAGCGCTGGCGCAGCAGGACGTCGATGTTCGACCACGCCTCGCCGACGTTGTGCTTCAAAGCCACCAGCCGGTTGTAGATGCCGATGCCGTAAAGGATGGCAACGCCCCCGACGACGAGGGGGACAAGCAGACCGGAAAAATCCATAACGGCACTCCCGAGAGCAGACAAGCCTTTCAGGGCGACGAGGCGCGCCAAGCCCATCCCCGACACCAACGATAATCGAACTCGCGCCGGCGCGCGAGGACCCGGACTCGCGGGCCTATCGCGCGTCGGGGAGAATGACCGAGAAGGTCGAGCCGACGCCCGGCGTCGAGGCGACGGCGATGCGCCCGCCATGGCGCTCGGCGACCTTGCGGCAGATGGCGAGGCCGATTCCGGTGCCGTCGTACTGGTCGCGCGGGTGCAGGCGCTGAAACACCTGGAAGATGCGGCCCAGATGCTCGGCCGCGATGCCGATGCCGTTGTCGGCGATGTCGATCGTCCAGCACTGGCCGGGGCCGCGCGACGCCGAGACGCGGACCCGCGGCGGGCGGTCCTCGGCGTGGTATTTCAGGGCGTTGCCGATCAGGTTCTGCATCAGGCTGACCATTTGACCGCGGTCGGCGCGCAGCTCGGGCAGCTCGCCCACCTCGATGACGCCGCCGGTTTCCTCGATGCGGGAGGCGAGGTTGCTCAGCGCCTCGGCCACCGCCTCGCCCAGAGGCACCGGCCCGAGTTGGTGCGGCCGGCTGGAGACGCGGGAATATTGCAAGAGATCGCCGATCATCCGCGACATGCGATTGGCGCCGTCGATGGCGAAATCGAAGAACTCGCGCAGTTCGCCGGTCAATTCGCCGCCCATCCGGCGCTCGATCAGCTTGAGATAGCTGCCGATCATGCTCAGCGGCTCTTGCAGATCGTGCGAGGCGGCATAGGCGAACTCGCGCAGATCGGCGTTCGAGCGCTCCAACTCGGCGGTGCGGGCCGCGACCTGGGTTTCCAACGCCGTCTGGTGGTCCGCCAAGGCGCGCTCGGCGGCGCGGCGCTCGGTGACGTCGTCCATCATGACGACATAGCCGGTGAACTTGTGGCTGACATCGGCCAACTGGTCGACCCGGATGTCGAACATGCGGTCGCCATGCGTGGTGGCGAATTGGCGCTCGGCCCGCAGCGGCCGCTGGCCCTCGGCGCGCAGCAGATCGCCCAGGGCGCCCAGCAGGGTGTCGAGCAGCGGGTGTTCGTGGTGGCCGTAATAGCGGCCGCCCGATCCCGCGCCCGGCAGGAACAAGGCCGCCGCCGCCTGGTTCAGCGTGTCGAAGCCCGACTCGCGATCAAGGAACAGGACCGGCGAGGGCAGGCTTTCGAACACCGTCAGGAACTTGTTCTTCTCGTTGGCCAAGGTTCGATTGGTGTCGGCCAGTTCGTGGATCTGGCGCTCGGGCGCGATGCCGGCCCATTCGGTCGCGAAGGCGATCTCGATGCGGTCGAAGACGCGGCCGACGAAGCGGCCGACCGTCACCGGGTCCTCGAACTCGGAGCGCTCCTGCACGAATTCCTGATAGGTCTGGCGGTAGTATTTGAACAGCCCGAGAAACATCGCCAAGCTGACGCCCCGCTTGCGATGCTTGCGGGCTTCATCGATGCCGAACAGGCACGCCTCGTCATTGGCGAAGCTCTCGTCGGGGCCGAACTCGGGCGAAACGCCAGCCGTGCGGGCGTCGATGGCGAGGATGCTTTGGGTCAGCCCGACGATCGACAGCCGCCAAGCCTCGGCCAGGGTCGAGGTGTAGCGGGTATAGCCTTGACACTCGGCCCAGACCAGGATGCGCGCCATCAGCGCGCCTTCCGCCGCCGGAAGCAATTCGGCGAGGAGACGGCGGTCGTGCTCGGTCAGGCGATCGGGCGCCGAGATGGTCATGAAATCATAGTCGCACAGACTATGTCGGCGCGGCAGGGAAAACGGGACTAATCCACCGCAAGTATGACATGCGAGGCCTTGAACATGGCGCAGGCCGGCGCGCCGACCGCCAACTCCATCCGATCGGCGCTGTCGCGCGTGACCAGGGCGGCGATGGTCTTTCCGTTGCCCAGATCGAGCACGATTTCCGAGTTGATCGGCCCGTCCTCGCGTCGCGAGACCGTACCGACCAGGCGGTTGCGCGCCGAAACGCGCGGCGGCTCGGCGCCCGGCGCCAGCAGGATGAACGAGGATTTGACCAGGGCGACGGCTTCGCGCCCGATCTCGATCCCCAGGGTCTCAAGGCTGTCGGCCGTCACCACGGCGGCGAGCTGGGCGGTGTCGGACAGGCGCATGACCACCTCGGCGGTGACCGGGCCGCGCTTGATCTCGGTGACCACGCAGCGGAAGGCGTTGCGGGCGCTGGTCTTCATTCCAAGACTCCAGATCAGGGCCAAAGGATCGAACGCGCCGCCTGGAAGGGCGTTCATGGCGCGCGCCAGCCTGGCCTCCAGCAGGCGGAAGGCTTTGATCAGCGCCTTGCCGTCCTCGGTGACCACCGCGCCGCCGCCTTGCGCGCCGCCCGCCTGGGCGCGGATCACCGGGCGGGGCAGCAGATTGTCGACCGCGTTCAAGGCGTCCCAGGCCGCCTTGTAGCCAAGGCCGACCGCCTTGGCCGCCTTGGTGATGCTGCCATGGCGATCGACCGCCTCGAGCAAATCGATGCGGTCGCGTCCGACCAGCGGGCGGCCGCCGCGGCGCAGGGCCAGCATCGCGTCGACCTTGGGTTCGGGTTCGCTCATCACGGGTTCCTGTTGAGCAGCGCCACGCTTTTGACCTGGGCGTAGACGGCGTCGCCGACCGCCAGCCCCAGGGCGTCCCACGAGCGTCGGGTGATGCGGGCCAGCAGGCGTTCTCCCCGCCCCTCGCCGCCCAGGCCGAGCACGACCTCGATCATCACGCCGTCGCGGGGGCCGCTGCCATCGATGCGCGCCGGCAGGCAGTTCAGGATGCTGCTCTCGCGCGGCGGCTGGCGGGTCAGGCTGACATCGGCGGCGGCGATGCGGGCGCGGCGCGGCGTGCCCGCCTCGCCCAAGCGGCCGGGCACCACCAGCACGCCGCCATCGAAGGCCAGCGTGGTCAAGCCATAGTCGGGATCGTGGTCGGCCACCGTGGCGTGGAGGACCACGCCGGCCTCGGGCAGGCGGGCCAGCGGCAAGGCGGGATCGGCCTGGAGTTGTTCAAGCGGCCCGGCCGCGACCACCCTGCCCTGGTCCAGCAGCACCAGATGATCGGCCAGGCGCTCGACCTCGGCGACGTCGTGGCTGACATAAAGGACCGGGATCGACAACCCGTGCAGCGCCTCGAGATAAGGCAGGATCTCGTCCTTGCTGAAGCGGTCGAGCGCCGACAGCGGCTCGTCCATCAGCAGCAGGCCGGGCCGCGACAACAGCGCCCGGCCGATCGCCACGCGCTGGCGCTCGCCGCCCGACAGGCGCTGGGGAGAACGGTCGAGCAGCGGTTCAAGCCCCAGCAGCGCCACCACCTCGTCGAACCGCACCACTTCGGCGGCGCCCAGGCGGGCGGCGCGGCTTTGGCCGTAGGTCAGGTTGGCGCGCACCGAAAGATGGGGAAACAGGCTGGCGTCCTGGAACACGAAGCCGATCGGCCGGGCGTGGGTGGGTCGCGAGCGTCGGCCGTCCTGCCACACCGCGCCGCCGACCGTCAGATGGCCGTCGGGCATGTGCTGCAAGCCGGCGACGCAGCGCAGCACCGTCGTCTTGCCGCAGCCCGAGGGGCCGAACAGCGCCGTGATCCCGCGCGCCGGCGCCTCGAAGGCGACGTCCAGCGCGAACCGCCCCACCGTGCCGCGAAAGCGCGCCGATAGGCCGGTCATGCGCGGGCGCGTCCCATGCGCCGCTCCAGCGTCATCATGATCAGGATGACCGTGAACGAGAAGACCAGCATGCCGCCGGCCAGGACGTGCGCGCGCTCCCACTCCAGCGCCTCGACATGGTCGAAGATGGCGACCGACAGCACCTTGGTGGTGCCGGGGATGTTGCCGCCGATCATCAACACCACGCCGAACTCGCCGACCGTGTGGGCGAAGGCCAGCACCGCGCCGGTCAGGAATCCCGGCCGGGCGAGCGGCAAGGCGACGGTCAGGAAGGCGTCGAGCGGCGAGGCGCGCAAGGTCGCCGCCACCTCCAGCGGCCGATCGCCGATCGCCTGGAAGGCGTTGCGGATCGGCTGGACGACGAAGGGCAACGAGTACAGCACCGAGCCGATCACCAAGCCGCCGAACGTGAAGGCCAGCGAGCGCTCGCCCCACAACGCGGCCAGCCAGCCCCCCGGCCCGTATGGCCCGAGCGCCAGCAGCAGATAAAAGCCCAGCACGGTCGGCGGCAGGACCAGCGGCAAAGCCACCACGGCCGCCACCCCCTCCTTCCACCACGCCGTCGAGCGCGCCAGCCACCACGCGATCGGCGTGCCGATGATCAGCAAGATCGCCGTGGTGACGGCGGCCAGCTTCAGCGTCAGCCAGATGGGCTGCCAATCCACCATTCAGCCCTCCACGCCGACGCCATAGCCGAAGCGCCCGATGATCGCTTGCGCCTCGGGGCCTTTCAGGAAATCGACGAAGGCCCGCGCCACCGGATCGGCCGCCCCCTTGGCGAGCAGCACCGCGTCCTGGCGGATCGGCGCGTGCAGCCCGGCCGGCACGATCCAATGGGTCCCCTCGGGCTTGGTCATCACCTGCGACAGGGCGACGAAGCCGATCTCGGCGTTGCCGGTCTGGACGAACTGCATCGTCTGGGCGATGTTGGCGCCCTGGACGATCTTCGGCGCCAGCGCCTCCCATACGCCCAGCCCCTTCATCACCTCGACCGCCGCCGCGCCATAGGGCGCGACCTTGGGATTGGCGATGGCGATCTTTTGGAACGCGCCGGCCTTCAGGGCCGCTTCGCCCGCCACCACGCCGGGGGTGTGGCTCCACAAGGCCAGCCGGCCATAGGCATAGGCGAACACGCTGTCGCGCACCGCCCAGCCGCCTTCCACCGCCCGGCGCGGCGTCTCGTCGTCGGCGGCCAGGAACACGGTGAAGGGCGCGTCCTGGGTGATCTGGGTGAAGAACTGGCCGGTCGAGCCGAAGCTCAAGACCACATCGTGGCCGGTCTTCGCCTTGAACGCCTTGGCGACTTGCTTGGCGGGCTCGGTGAAGTTGGCGGCCACGGCCACATTGGTCTCGGCCGCCAGGGCGGGGCATATGCCGGCCAGAAGGGCCATGGCGAATACGAACGGGCGCGACGGCGGGTTCATGACGGCCTCTCCTTCCCGTTGGCTCCTCCTCGTTATATAGCGTTACGACATAACGCAAGAGAAACCAAACGACGGAAGGGAAGCACGAAGCATGCCAGCGCCATGATCGCGGAATCGCGCGCGCGGCCCTGTCGCATGTCGGACACGGCGCGTCGGGTTCGCGCCAGCGCCCAAGTCTGAAAAATGGCGCGCCCTGCTGGATTCGAACCAGCGACCTGCCGCTTAGAAGGCGGCTGCTCTATCCGACTGAGCTAAGGGCGCCGAGGCTCAGAGCACCTTGTCGAAGCGGAAATTCTCGGCGTAGCTCTTGGGCCGCAACGGGCGGCGGGCGAGTTCGTCATAGACGCTGAAGTCCAGCCCCTCCCGCTCGGCGTAGGCGATCGCCTCGTCCTTGGTGGCGAAGCGCAGGCGAAGCTGGTTGCGCGTGTCGCGCGAGCCGACCCAGCCCATCAGCGGATCGATCTCCTTGGCGGCGGGCTCGAACTCGACGAGCCATTGCTTGGCGTTGCCGCGGCCGGACTGCATGGCGTTCTTGGCCGGACGAAAAATGCGGACCTTTTGCATGACCCCTCGCACTCCTTAACCGCTTGCTGGTCGGGGCGACTGGATTCGAACCAGCGACATCCTGCTCCCAAAGCAGGCACTCTACCAGGCTGAGCTACGCCCCGGGCGGACGAAAGCTAAGCTCTCGCAAGGGCGGGCACAAGACGAAAGTGGCTTGGCCCATCCGGCGCCCTCACCCTGCGCGCGAGGGGCATCGCCATCGGCGGAACTCAAAATTCCATCGGGCGAAGGCCATCTCTACCCGAAGCGGCGAGCCGCCGCTGCCGAGATGGGAGGAGTCATGATCCGAGAAGCGTGTGCCGCCCTGCTTCTGGCGGCGGCGACGCCGGCCGCGGCGCAACAGATCTGCGCGAGCCGCGACGTGCTGGTCGACAGCCTGTCCAAGGACTACTCCGAAAGCGTACTCGGCCTGGGCATGGACAGCGAAGGCAACGTCATCGAGCTGTTGACCGCGCGGGATGGCACCACCTGGACCTTGCTGATCACCACGCCGGACGGCACAAGCTGCGTGATGTCGACCGGCCAGAGCTGGGAATCGATGCCGCAGACCCTCGCCGGGCGCGACGCCTGAGCGTCCGAGGTCAGCGCGACCGGAACGCGGGGTGATCGACGCGCGCGCCCGGTCCGATGCCAAGGCGCGCGGCGGTTCCGCCAGCCAGTTCAAGCACCATGCGCACCATCTCCCTCGACTCGATCAGATCGAGGGAAAGCGGCACCGTGTCGGCCGCCACCTTGACCACCCGCCCCCCGCCGTCGATGAACAGCATGTCAAGCGGGATCAGGGTGTCCTTCATCCACATCGCCACCGGCCGCGGCCGGCCGAAGTCGAACAGCATTCCGGTGCCCTCGGGCAATGTGGCGCGCCACATCAGGCCCCGCGCGTGCTCGACCGGGCGCGACGCCACCTCGACCTCGAACGGGTGCGCCCGGCCGTCGCCGCCGATCACCACCAAGCGCATGCGCGGCAGGACGATCTCGGGTTCGGCGGCCAACGGGCCGCTGGGAAGCGACCAAAGCAACGCGAAAAGCAGGCGCACGACCAAGCGGCTGGCTCGTGTTCCTAGGCTTGGCGCGCATTTTGGGATGATATTCCTAGTCCGAGCCACGCGATCAAACGCCTCATCCAACGGTAGATGGCCGCCATTGTACTCACACGAAATGCGGAACGCAAGGAGCGGCGCGGTTAGCCCCAAATCCCATAAAATTTTATCCGCTTCTCTACTGTGAATTCAAGTTTCAGTGTGGCGTTGCTTTTAGGGGGATAAACCTGTTGCGCCAATACTCGGGGGTGCTACAGTAAGCGTCGAAGGGGCTGACCCGGTAGGGGAAAGGGGCAGCCGCCCGCGGTGATCGCGGAAAAACGGAATTCCTGTTGCGGTGCCCCCTTGCATCGCATCGCCGGGAGGCGATTCCCCGCCCATCCCCATAGCCTCCCGACGGAAACGCCGCGCCAAAAGCGCGGCGTTTCTTCGTTGGTCATCGTCATTCCCGCGAAAGCGTCGCTCGCGGGGGTGACGAGGAAGGCGGGGGTGACTTTCCCGCCACTCAGAGGAAGCGCCAGTAAACATAAACGGTGCTGATCGCGATGCTGAGCAGCATGATCGGAAAGGCGAGCAGCAGGTAGGGCACGAAGCGGATCGGGTGCCCCGCCCGCTCGGCGAAGCCGGCCACCGTCAGGTTGGCCGAGGCGCCGATCAGCGTGCCGTTGCCGCCCAGGCAGGCGCCCAGCGACAAGGCCCACCACAGCGGCATCAGGTTCTCGGCGCCGCCAAACGTGCCGCCCATGCTTTTGATCAGCGGGATCATGGTGGCCACGAAGGGAATGTTGTCGACCACCGCCGACAGGATCGCCGAGGCCCACAGGATGGCCAGCACGGTGACGGTCAGATCGCCGCCGGTCAAGGACACCAGCTTCTCGGCCAGCAGACGCAGCACGCCCGCCTGCTCGACGCCGTAGACCACCATGAACAGGCCGACGAAGAAGAAGATCGTCACCCATTCGACCTCGCCGAAGGTGTGGTGGACCTGGTGCGACTGCTCCTCGGCCGAACTCCCCATATTGTGCAGCAGCATCAGCAGCGCCGCCCCGAACATGGCGATGGTGCCCGGCTCGAGATGCAGCGCATGGGCCGAGACGAAGCCGCCGATCACCAGGGTCAGCACGAACATCGCCTGCTTCAGCAACCGGACGTCGGTGATCGCCTCGTTCTCGTTGAAATTCATCACCCGCTCGCGGTCGGCCGCCGCGGCGGTCATCTTGCGGCCCCACATGACGTGGAACAGCGCCGCCGTGACGATCATGATCACCACCACGACCGGCCCGAGATTGAAGACGAAGTCGTTGAAGGTGAGGCCCGTCGCCGAGCCGATGATGATGTTGGGCGGGTCGCCGATCAGCGTCGAGGTGCCGCCGATGTTCGAGGCGAAGATCTCGGCGACCAGGAACGGATAAGGCTTGACCCGCAATTCCTCGGTGATGACCAGCGTCACCGGCACGATCAGCAGCACCGTGGTGACGTTGTCGAGCAGCGCCGAGAACAGCGCCGTGACGATTTGAAGCATCAACAGGATGCCGGCCGGATTGGCCTGGACCTTCTTCGCCGACCAGATCGCGACATATTGAAAGACGCCGCTTTTTCGCGTGATGGCGACGATGATCATCATGCCGGTCAAGAGCGCGATGGTGTTGAAGTCGACGCCGCGCACCGCCGCCGCCTGGTTCAGCACCCCCGTCAGGATCATGACTCCGGCGCCAAGCAAGGCGACGATCGCCCGGTTGACCTTTTCGGTCATGATCACCGCGTAGGTGGCGATCAGCACCAGCGACGCGAACCACATCGGGTCGAGGCCGAAAATCACGGCCGGAACCCAGTCTCCCCCCGCCCCGTGCATCAGCGCACCTCGAGGATTCGGGCCAGCGCGCGGTCGGCGGTGACCACGCCAAGCAGCGCGCGGCTTTCGCGCTCGACCACCGGCAACACGCCGTTGCGGCGGTAGATCAGCAGCAGCGCCTCGGACAGCGAGGTGTCGGGGTGGGCGACGGCGGCCTCGCGGTCGGCGATCTCGCCGGCCGGCCGGTCGGCCGCCTCGGCGAAGCGCGACGCCATGTCGGCGACGTCGTCGCCCAGGAACGAAATGTCTTGAAAGCTGTCGAAGGTGGCGGCCTTGGGCAGCAGCAGGGCGATCAGCTTCTGTTCGCTGAGCACGCCGACCAGGCGGCCCTCGGCGTCGACGACGGGCGCGGCGGCCATCTCATGCGAGACGAGCGCCCGCACCGCCTGCGCCACGGTATCGCTTGCGGCGATCACCAGGGGCGACGGGAACATGATGGTCTGGCAGGTCATGAGCGGGCAACCCCCTTGCGCATGGCGCGGGGACTACCCCCTTCGCGCTACGGAGTGCCGATATTGCTCAGGTTCCCGGATTTACGCAATATATACGAGATGCGCGTCAGGTGACCAGCTTGGCCACCCGATGGATCACCTCGTCGCGATGCAGGGGGCCTTCGAGCACCGAATCCGCGCCGATCGCGCGGGCCAGCGGCAGATAGGGGTCGTCGGCCCGGCCGGCGGCGGCGACCAGGATGCGCAGTCCGGGCCGCAACTGGCGGGCGGCTTGCAGCGTGCCCAATCCCTCCCAGCCGGGATGGATGCGATCGACGATCAGCAGATCGGCGCCCCGCGCCGCCAGCCAGCGCGCCGCCTCGTGGCCATCGGCGGCCACCTTGACGGCGTATCCCGCCCCGCCCAACCATTGGGCCATGGCGTCGCGGGCGGCCTCGTCCTGGTCGAGGATCAGAATCGAGCGGACGCGGCCCGGCTCGGGCCGGACGCTCTCACGATCGGCGTGCCTTGCGGACATGCTTCCACTCCTTCCGTGGTTGGTTTTCCTGGCTCGCGGCGGCGCGCGGCGCAGGGGCGGCGAAGGTTTCCAGGGGCTCGGCGGCGATCCGGCCGCGGGTCAGCACGCGCAGCAGCAGATAGCCCAGCACGGCCGAGGCGAGCGAGCCGATCAGCACGCCCAGCCGGGTCTCGGCCTCCAGCGTGCGCACCCCGTCGAAGGCCAGCGAGCCGATGAACAGGCTCATGGTGAAGCCGATGCCGGTCAGGATGGCGACGCCGTAGAACTCGGACCAGCGCGCGCCTTGCGGCAGTTGCGCCCAGCCCAGGCGAATGACCAGCCACGCGGCGCCGAACACGCCCACCTGCTTGCCGATGAACAGACCCGCCGCGATGCCCAGCACCACCGGATGGCCCAGTTCCTCAAGCCCGATGCCCCGCAGCGACAGCCCCGAATTGACCAGCGCGAAGATCGGCAGGATCATGAAGGCGACCCAAGGCAGCAGCAGATGTTCAAGCCGGCGCAGCGGCGATTCGTCGCCCGCCGTCATCGGAATGGCGAAGCCCAGCGCGACGCCGGCCAGGGTGGCGTGGATGCCCGACTTCAGCACGCAGACCCACAGGAACACGGCGGTCAGCACATAGGGCGTGAAGCGCTTGACCCCAAGCCGGTTGAGCAGGATCAGCCCGCCCAGCCCCACGGCGCCCAAGCCCAGCGAGGTGACCGAGAGTTGCTCGGTGTAGAACACCGCGATGATCACGATGGCGCCCAGATCGTCCAAGATGGCGAGCGCCGCCAGGAACACCTTGAGCGACGACGGCACCGCCCGCCCAAGCAACGACAGGACGCCCAGCGAAAAAGCGATGTCGGTGGCCGATGGGATCGCCCAGCCGCGCAAGGCGGTGGGGTTGTCCTGATTGAACAGCACGAAGATCAGCGCCGGCACCGCCATGCCGCCCACCGCGCCGAACGCCGGCAGCGCCGCTTGGCGCAACGAGGCCAGTTCGCCGACCATCATCTCGCGCTTGATCTCAAGGCTGACCAGCACGAAAAAGATCGCCATCAACCCGTCATTGACCCACAGCAGCAAGGGTTTGGCGATGTCGAGCGGACCGATCCGCACCTCGACGGGCAAGCCCAGCAGCGCCTCGTAATAGCCGGCGAGCGGCGAGTTCACCACCAGCAGCGCCAGCGCCATCATGGCGACCAGGATGATGCCGCCCGCCGATTCCAGCTTCAGGAATTCCTGGATGGTGATCAGGAGGGCTGGCCGCGGCGCATCGTTCGAACCATTCGCCATCGCGCGCTCCGGAAAAGACTTGGCCTCTTCCTCAAGTTAAGCGCGGCGCGAAATGGTTGATATACGGGCAGGTGCCTAGGGGATTCCCCTTATCACCCCAGGGCGAGCGCCATGCGGACCAGTTCGGACAGGGTGCGGGCGCCCATCTTCTCCATCACCCGGGCGCGGTGTATTTCGACGGTGCGCGCCGAGATGCCCAGGCGCGTCCCGACCAC